>JAOUEA010000247.1 GCA_029858935.1 Actinomycetota bacterium | reverse complement strand
CGAGCTCGCGGGAGAGATCGAGTGGGCGAAGAATCGGCTCGTGAACCCCGCCGGTTACCTCGAGGCCATCGAGGCCGAGGGCCGTACACCGCCACTGCCCCCTGACTTGATGCAGCGGACGTTCAAAGCCTATGAACGCACCAAAGGCGACCACCGCATGGACTTCGAGGACATGTTGCTGATGCTCGTGCGCCTTCTCGAGGACGAGACCGACGCAGCCCGGCTGGTGCACGAGCGGTTCCATACATTCACCATCGATGAGTACCAGGACGTCAACCCGCTGCAACAGGCGCTGCTCGATCGCTGGCTGGGTGGACGCGACGAGCTCTGCGTCGTCGGCGACGACTATCAGACGATCTACACGTTCACGGGGGCGTCGCCCGAGTCTCTCCTGACGTTTCCCGACCGCTACCCAAACGCAACCGTCGTGCGCCTCGAGGCGAACTACCGCTCGTCGCCGCAAGTGCTCACGGTCGCCAACGCGCTCGCACGGTCACTCGGAGGATTCCACAAGACGCTGCACGCAACGCGAGCCGATGGCACGAACCCCACGGCTCGCGCGCTGCCCGACGCGAACTCCGAGGTGGCATTCGTGGTCTCGGAGGCCGCTCGGCTGCACGAGTCGGGTATGCCTTGGGAGCAGATCGCCGTGCTCTACCGCATCAACGCTCGCTCCGAGGCCTTCGAGGAAGCGTTCGCCGCAGCGGGAGTGCCGTACCAAGTCCGTGATGGCTCGTTCTTGCGACGCCCCGGTCCGCGGGGTGCGATCGTCCGGCTGCAACGCGTCGGCGATACCGACGACGTCGAGGCAGCTGTCGTCCAGGTCACCGACGCCATCGGCTATTCCGCCAACGGCCTCGGGAACGACGCGGGCGAAGAGGAGGCTTCCCGCCAGGCCGACCTCGGGCGGCTGCGAGCGCTCGCGACGGAGTACGCCGGGGCGGCCGGCCCCGAAGCGAGCGTCGCCGCCTTTCTCGTCGAACTCGAGCACCGGTTCGCTGCGGAACGCGAGGGTCGGGGCGTGCAACTCATGACGTACCACCGCGCGAAGGGTCTCGAGTTCGACGCGGTGTTCCTCCCGCGACTCCTCGACGGGGAGCTCCCGTATCGCGCACGCAGGAGCGAGGCGGATCCCGACGAGGAACGCCGCCTCCTGTACGTGGGCATCACGAGGGCGCGTGAGCACCTGTTCCTCTCGTGGCCGCGCGAGCCCCGATCCACGCCGAGCCAGTTCCTGCTGGAGATCGGCGTCGTGAAGCCCGAGGCAACCCGGCCCGTTCAGGAGGCCCGACGTCGGCGTGCACCCGTCGCCGTGGCCGCGGGCCGCGGACCGCTGTTCGACCGCCTGAAGGAGTGGCGGCGCGTTCGAGCCTCGACCGACGGCGTTCCCGCGTACGTGATCTTCCACGACACGACCCTCGCCGAGATCGCGGAACGCAAACCACATGACTGGGCAGATCTGGCTTCGGTGCCGGGCATCGGCCCGGCCAAGCTCGAACGGTACGCCGATGAGGTGCTCGCGATCGTGTCCACCGGGTGAACCCACACGAGGGGAATCGCCGTCCACTACCTCGCGTTGGAGGGATCGACGGCCACCGAGCGGAGACGACCACTGAGCGGAGAGCAACCGATGTCGGACTGGAACACGAACATCATCGAGGAATTCCGAGCCAACCATGGCAAGGTCGGGGGCGTCTTCGAGGGCGCTCAGCTCTTGCTGCTGACGCACGTCGGCGCCAAGACCGGTATCGAGCGCACGACCCCGCTGATGTATCGAGAGGAAGACGGCCACCTCTACGTGTTCGCATCGAAGGGCGGGCACACCGCACATCCTCACTGGTACCTCAACATCTCGGCGAATCCAGCCGTCACGGTTGAAGTCGGTGACGATTCCTTCTCAGCTCGGGCGATCGAGGTCACCGGAGCGGCACGCGACGAGATCTTCGCCCGTCAGGCGGCCGCCGTTCCCCAATTCGGGGAGTACCAGCAGGACAACCCTCGCATGATCCCGGTCGTCGAGCTGGTGCGGGCCGCTCAAACCGGCTGACCTCTTGCCAAGCTCGAGACGAGCAGCGCTGCAGCGATGAGCGGCACGGCGATGGACAGCAGTCGGAGCGACTTCTCGGGGGCGGCCAGCAACACGGCACGATCGAGCGGCTCCATCGTTCCGTCGTCGAGCGCCGCTTCGCCGCGGACGTTCACGACGTGGCGGCGTAGCCGACGAACGGGAGTGGACAGCACTCGTTGAGCGGCACTCAGCACGGCGCAGGCCGCCGCAGCGATCACCGCACCCGAAGTCAGCACCCCAGTTTGCGCGAAGTACGCCGTCAGAACCGGGAAGGCTCCCCACGCGAGCGCGAACCACAGGTCGGAATGGAATGCACCGCCGAACACCTCCAGGTTGTAGGCCACCACGAGGAACGCCCCGACCGCGATGAAGATCCCGATCCATGGCGAGACCTGGACCATGCCGTGGACGCCGAGTGCGACCGCCCCCGCGAGACCGACCGCGGCGAGGCCGACCAGCGCCCAGGACGGGATGTGCGTGCCGAGAGGGCGTCCGTGAAGCTCGTCGAGCGCGTGTGCCGCCAGGCCCATCGCCAAGAAGAAGGCCACGACGGTCTCCCCCGTCCACCGAACGTCCACGTCGGGCGCGATGGACGCGCCGATCACGACGTACGAGAGATGCCACAGGGTGTAGGGCGGATGGAGCAGCGTCCACCAATCCCGCCAACCGCCTGGCGAGAGCGCGTAGAAGGCCGGCCGTTCCGACGGTACATGGCCGGCGCCGTGATCGGCGTTGGCGCCGTGCTCAGGCACCAGGCCGCCCTCGCTTCACGCCCCACATCACCACGGCTGCGCCGAGCGTCAGCTCACGTGAACGCACATCGTGGATGCCCGCGTCCTGCCACCAACGCGCCTGCTCGGGTAGCGGCGCACGCTCCTCGAGACGGCTGATGCTGGGTCCGAGGAAGCGGCCCGCCCGCCGCCACTGAGGTGAGACGAACGACCCGAGCACGGGCAGGACTCCGCGCGTATAGGCGAACCAGCCGACCCGAAGCATCGGCTGCTGCGGGACGTGGAACTCAAGCGATGCGATCGCGCCCCCCGGCCGAACGACCCGAGCGAGCTCGCGCACGGTGCCGGCGGGATCGTCCACATAG
>JAOUEA010000246.1 GCA_029858935.1 Actinomycetota bacterium | reverse complement strand
CATCATGAGCAGCACATACCAGCGCTGCATGGTCGTGCCCACTCCGCCATCTGCCGCTTCCGGCCGTGCTGCTGCCGTCATCTGGAACTCTCCCCCGAGCGTGCCGCGAACGACCCGCCGGTCTGTCGCCGGCTGGGCTGGACCCGGAGGGTCCGTGCGATGAATCACTCTTGTACTCAAATTCAACGCCCGTTGCCAGTCACATCGGTGCGCCGGCGCCGGGCCGGTCGCAGGCAAGAATCCTTTCGTGTCTGCCGATTTTTTTTGCTTGTTCGGCCGCAGCCCGAGCCAGTAGCCTCGTCGGCTCAAATGCCGGCCAAGCTACCCGTGCCGCGGGCGCGGAACGCCGTCACAGCAGGCACGCCAGGGGATCAGCGAGTGAGCAGCAACAACCGGATCGGCTTCATTGGGCTCGGCAACGTGGGAGCGTCGCTGGCGGGCAACCTGCTGCGCCACGGCGTGGACCTCACGGTGCGCGACCTCAACGAGGAAGCGGTCGCCGAGTTCGTGGCCAGGGGCGCCAGGCGTGGCGCCTCGCCGCGCGCGATGGCGGAGGCCTGCGACATCATCATCACCTGCCTGCCCTCGCCTGCGATCTCCGCGGAGGTCGTGGAGGGGCCGGGCGGCATCCTCGAAGGCCTGAGCCCCGGCAAGCTCTGGCTCGAGATGAGCACGACCGATTCCGGCGAGATCAAGCGGCTCGCGCCAAAGGTCGCGGCGAAAGGCGCCACGGCCATGGATTGCCCGGTCTCGGGCGGCTGCCACCGTGCGGCCACCGGCAACATCTCGATCTTCGCAGGCGGCTCGCGTGAGGCGTTCGAGCGGGCCCTGCCGGTGCTCTCGATCCTGGGCCACCAGATCCTGCACACGGGCGAGATCGGCTCGGCCTCGATGCTGAAGGTCATGACCAACTACCTCTGCACGGTGCACCTGGTCGCGCTCGCCGAGGCGCTCACGACCTGCAAGGCCATGGGCCTGGACATGAACACCACCTACGAGGCCATCCGCATCTCGTCGGGCAACTCGTTCGTGCACGAGACCGAATCGCAGGTGATCCTGAACGGCAGCCGCGACATCGGCTTCACGATGGACCTCGTCATCAAGGATGTCGGCCTGTTCGACCAGCTCGCGATCGCGCACAAGGTGCCGCTCGAACTGTCGCCGCTGATCGTGAAGATCTTCAAGGACGCGGCCGCCAAGTACGGCCCGCGCGAAAACTCGCCGAACATCATCCGCCGCTACGAAGAACCCTGCGGCCTGAAGGTGCTGGGAACGGGCTTCCCGGCCACGATGGTCGACGATAACCCGAAGCAGCCGGGCTTCGAGGTCGTCCCCAGGAACAGGGGTTAGGGGATAGGGGTTGGGGGTTAGTCGGAGGTGCAGCTGAACCGGATGCTGCAGATGCTCCTCCGACTAACCCCCATCCCCCATCCCCTATCCCCTATCGGAAGATTACCGTCCGGTTGCCATTGAGGAACACGCGGTGTTCCGTGGCGAGTCTGACCGCACGCGACAGCGCACGACGTTCGGAGTCCCGCCCCGCCGCCACCAGCATGTCGGGCGTGTAGGCATGGTCCACGTGCTCGACGATCTGCTCGATGATCGGGCCTTCGTCGAGATCCGCCGTGACGAAGTGCGCCGTTGCGCCGATCACCTTCACTCCCCGGTCGTAGGCCTGGTGATAAGGCTTGGCGCCCTTGAAACCCGGCAGGAACGAATGGTGGATGTTGATCGCGCGGCCGCGCAGCTTGCCGCAGAGGTCGTCCGAAAGGATCTGCATGTAGCGCGCGAGCACGACCAGGTCCGTCTTCGTCGAATCGATGAGCTCGATCAGCTTGCGTTCCTGCTCCGGCTTCGTCTGCGCCGTGACCGGCAGGTGGAAGAATGGAACGCGGTTGTGAGCCGCCACCGGCTGCAACGTGACGTGGTTCGACACGATGGCCGTGATGTCCATCGCCAGTTCGCCGATCCGGTGGCGATACAACATGTCCTCGAGGCAGTGGTCGTAGTTCGAGACCATGATCAGGACGCGTGTCCGGACGCCCGAGTCGTGGATGCTCCACTCCATCTGCTCGGCATCGGCGACTTCCTGGAACTGCTGGCGCAGGCCGGCGAGGTCCACCTTGTCGCCCCGCACGGCGCAGAACGTGATGCGCACGAAGAACCGCTGCGAGATCGTGTCGTCGAACTGCTGCATTTCGACGATGTAGAAGCGCCGCGAGGCCAGGAACGTGGTGACCCGCGCGGCCGTGCCCATGCGGCTGGCGCAGGTGGCGGTCAACACGAAGGGGTGGTCGGTGTCGAAACTCATGCTGTTCTCCGCGGCCTGATCGGGTTCGGTGGGTGCCGGCGGGCGGAGATTGTCAGAATGCGACGATGTCGCGCAAGCACGATCGGCGCCAGCGGTATGCCCTGCTCGACGGGGCGGTAGCGGCAGGCCCTGTCGCGGGGACGGCACGGTTGGCGGTAGAAAGCATGGACCTAGCGAAAAAATAGATTCAACGGAGCGCTGCCGTGCAGCGGTCACGCCCGGCGGATCACGCTCTTTACAGTGCGTGGTAAATGTCGCATCGTGACAAGCCTATGTCGCCGCAGCGTCACCGGGAACGGCCCGTGATGCATAGAATCGGCGCAGTACCGGGGAAACAGCAATGTCCGACGACCAGACCGAAGCATTCGATCTCAACAGCCTGAGCGACGAGGAACTCGTCGAGCAGGTCCACGACGATCTTTACAACGGTCTCAAGGACGAGGTCGTCGAAGCGACCAATCTCTTCCTCGGCCGCGGCTGGGGACCCGACAAGGTCCTGAACGACGCGCTCGTCGAAGGCATGCGCATCGTCGGCATCGACTTCCGTGACGGCATCCTGTTCGTCCCCGAAGTGCTGCTCGCGGCCAATGCCATGAAGGCCGGCATGGAGATCCTGCGACCGCTGCTCGCCGAGACGGGCGCCGAGCCGATCGGCAAGGTCGTCATCGGCACCGTCAAGGGCGACATCCACGACATCGGCAAGAACCTGGTATCGATGATGCTCGAAGGCGCCGGCTTCGAAGTGATCAACATCGGCATCAACAACCCGGTCGAGAAATACCTGGCGGCGCTCGAAGAGCACCAGCCGGACATCCTCGGCATGTCGGCCCTGCTCACGACGACGATGCCCTACATGAAGGTCGTCATCGACACGCTG
>JAOUEA010000245.1 GCA_029858935.1 Actinomycetota bacterium | reverse complement strand
GAAGATACGGGCCGCGAGCGGGATGTCCTGTCCGCGAAGCCCTCGCGGATAGCCTGCACCGTCCCACCGTTCATGGTGTGTCCGCACGATCTCGACGGCGCCGGCGAGGAAGCGGATCGGCGAGACGATCTCGGCCCCGATTGCCGGGTGTTGGCGCATGATGACCCATTCCTCGTCATCCAACGGGCCGGGCTTGCACAGTACCGACTCGGGCACGCCGACCTTCCCGATGTCGTGCAGGAAGAATCCGTAGCCGACCTCGGGGCGGGCCGCGAGGTCGGGATCCACTCGCTCCGCCAGTGCCAACCCGTATCGGTGAGTGCGTTCGAGGTGCCCCCGCGTCGTCGCGTCCTTGGCCTCGACCACGCTGGCGAGCGACGTCATCGTGGCGATGTACATCTCCCGCATGTCCTCCAGCGCGGCGTCGAGCTCGCGAGAGCGCGCGCGTTCGGCCTGATAGAGCGAACCGATCTCGCGGGCGAACACGACGAGCTGAGCATGGAGAGCGGGCAGCTCGGCAGCGCTCGATCCGCGCTCCCCCGATGCGGTGCCCACTGGTGTGACCGAGTCATGTGCGCTTGAACGGTGACGCTCTGGAAACGGCGTGCTCGACATGTGTGGAAGCCCCCCGGCCGGCGTGTCGAACACACTCTGGCCCTGCGGCCCATCCCGCGCTATCGGGCGCCCGCGGGGTTCTGGGCTCGCACCCGGCTGACTCCGGCATCGGCCGGTCGGCGTGGCCTGCACCGGACGATCGCTCCCCCGGTTGGGGGACACTGCTGCGGGATCGACCTCGCCTATTGCAGCACGAGGCTCGGATCGTCCTTGTACCGACGCTTCAGCTCGTCCTGCACCGAGTCCAGCACGCCGATCACGTCGCCGCGAGCGGCCGAAACCTCGCGCTCTTCCTCGCTGAGCAGTGCGGCGGCAGCGGCCAGGCGCTCATCGTCGAGGGCCGTGGGGTCGGAGATGCCCGCATCTGCGACCAGCCGTTCGACGCGGCGGCGAGCCAGCAACAACTCGTCGTCGGGCACACCGACCCGCACGGCTTCGCCACGCGACGCTCCCTGAGGCTCGTCGCCCGCGAGGATCGTCGAGAGCCGCTCGACCAGCGATGCGCGATCGCCCTCGTCACCACGGCCCTCGAGCTCGGCGCGCAAGATCTCGGCCCTGCCCTGCACCAGCCGCCGTAGCAGCGACAGGTACTCGCGCTCGGCGAGGCACTCGTCGCGACGCGTCCGGAGCTCCTCGAGACTCATCTCGGCAAGGCCTCCGAGGTACGCCGCGTCACGGATACGATCGATACGTCTG
Organism: Actinomycetota bacterium; assembly: GCA_029858935.1. Classification (GTDB taxonomy): domain Bacteria; phylum Actinomycetota; class UBA4738; order UBA4738; family HRBIN12; genus JAOUEA01. The sequence goes on along the minus strand of JAOUEA010000245.1, from coordinate 1,880 downwards.
TTCGCTGGATGCTGCTGCTCGTCGTTCACTCGGTCATCCTACGGCCCGGTGAGGCCGCCCGCCCGTCGATCCGAGCGACCGGCTCGCCTCGGCGCTCAGCAGACCCCGAGCAACGCGCTGTAGGGATTGACCGCCGCGCCCCCGCCCGGGTGGTACTCGAAGTGCAGGTGGTAGACGGTCGTGCCCGTGTTGCCCACGTAGCCGATCGTGCTTCCGGCCGCCACGCGTGCTCCCTCGCCGTAGGAACCGTAGGAATCGAAGTGGGTGTAGAAGGTCCAGTCCGAGCTCCCCTCGTGGAACACGACGACGCCGAGGCCGCCGATCGAGCTTCCGGTGCGGTGCACGGTGCCCGAGTGCACGGCGACGACGGGAGTGCCACGGGCGGCGATCATGTCGATCCCGGCGTGGGAGCGACCGCCCGGCCGAGGATCGCCGAAGGAATCGACGAACGAATTCGGGCCGTTGACCGGGCAGGTCTGGATCCATCCGGTGCCCGAGATCGGCGGAGGCGAGCCGCCGCCGCTCCCGGTGCCTGCGGTTTCGACGCCGTCGCCGGCCTGGCCGTTCGCTCCGGCATCGGCGGCCCTCGCCTGCTCGGCAGCGAGCTGGTCCTCGAGCGCGCCGATCCTCGATGCGAACCGGTCGAGCTCCGCCTGGATCGCGGCTTGCTGTGACTCGAGGTCGCGAACCGCCTCAGCCTGCCTGCTCACGGCCTCTGCGAGCTGCTCCTCCTGCCACGCGAGCTCCTGGGACTCCACGCTCACCTGGTTCGCGAGGTCGCTGTCCCCTTCGGCTACCGCCGAGGCGAACTCCAGCCGGTCCACCGCGTCGCCGACCGACTCGGACGTGAGCAACGCGAGCGCCTGCGGGTTTCCCCCGGCGATGAACAGCGAGGCGGCGCGGCGGTTCAGCGCCCGCTGCATCGTCGCGAGGTCACCCTTCAGGGTTTCGATGCGCGATCTCGCCGCCTCTGCGGCGTCTTGTGAGCTCGCCAGCGCGGCCTCGGCGTCCTGCCAGCGCTGGTTCACTCGGTCGAGCTCGGCGCGCGCGTCCTCCAGCTGCCGCTCTGCGGCGGCGAGCTCGGACTCGGTGTCGGCGCTCGCGGGCACCGCGACGGCGGCCCCGATCAGGGCGCACGCGACGATGAGACTTAGGAGGGCCCTGGAACGGATCGTCGACTCCTTGTGAGCGGGCTCGAGACCTGGGAGGACGTTCGGACGAGGCTACCAGCACGCCAGGAACGGCTCAACCGCGCCACAACCCGCCCTTCCGCCCGCGAACCTCCTCCTCGTCGGACGGATCAGGTCTCGAGGGCCTTCACGACTGGTCCTTCATGGCTGCGATCAGGATGTCGGCCACCTCGGGGCGCGAGAACTCCTGGGGTGGGCGTTCGCCGTTGCGCAGCATCTCGCGCACCTTGGTGCCCGACAGCGAGATGCGTGTCTCTTCGCCATGAGGGCAGGTCTTGGGCGACGCCATGCCCTCGCACGACTCGCACCAGAACGAGTGCTCGAAGTTCAGGGTGGTGATGCCCAGCTCGCCCGGCTCGAACTCGTTGAAGATCTGCTGGGCGTCGTACGTGCCGTAATAGGAGCCGACGCCGGCGTGATCGCGCCCGACGATGAAGTGCGTGCACCCGTAGTTCTTGCGGCAGATCGCGTGCCAGATCGCCTCGCGCGGCCCCGCGTAGCGCATCGCCGCGGGGAAGATCGACACCATCGCGCGGTCTTTCGGGTAGTAGCCCTCGAACAACACCTCGTAGCACTGCATGCGCACATCGGGCGGCACATCGTCGGATTTCGTGGCCCCCATGAGCGGGTGCACCAACAACCCGTCGACGATCTCGAGCGCGCATTTCTGGATGTACTCGTGCGCCCGAT
>JAOUEA010000244.1 GCA_029858935.1 Actinomycetota bacterium | reverse complement strand
GAAGACGAACGCCGCCGCGGCGATCCCGACGAGCACCACGACGACCACGTCGGCAGGCGCAACCCCGAGCACGTTGCCCCACAGGAGCGCCTCGAAGTTGACGACGAAGGTCCGCTGAACCGAGATCAAGATGATGCCGATGGCGAAGCTCGCCGAGGTGATCGCCCCGATCGCGGCGTCTGCGCCGATCGATCGCCGGCGAGCCACGCGGTTGATGAACAGGGCCGCCACGAGCCCCCAGGCACCCGCGCCGAGGAACACGCTGACGCCGAGGATGTAGCTCGCCACTGCACCGCCGAAGATCGCGTGCGAGAGCCCATGGCCGATGTAGCTCATCCCCCGGAGCACCACGTAGACGCCGATCAAGCCGCAGAGGGCGCCGCTCACCGTTGCCACGATCAGCGCCCGAACGAAGAACTCGTACTGGAACGGCTCAAGCAGGGTGCTCATGATGCCCCTCTCGCAGCGCCACGACGGGAGCGACGCCGTCGCCGATCTCCGGATACTGCTCGATCACGACCGGCATGCCACCGTGGCTGAGGACCTCGAGCGGCGCGCCATAGGTCCGCTCGAGCACGTCCGGCGTGATCACCCGAGCCGGCTTCCCGTGCGCGATCACCTCGCGGTTGAGGCAGACGAGCTGCGGAAGGTGCGCGGCGATGCCGTTGAGGTCGTGGGTCGTGAGCACGATCGCGAGCCCGTCGTGATGGAGCTCATGGATCACGTGCATCACGTCGTGGCGCGTCCGAACGTCGACACCGCTCGTCGGTTCGTCGAGCAAGAGCAGATCGGGCTCTCGAAGGAGTGCGCGTGCGATGAAGACGCGCTGCTGCTGGCCGCCCGACAGCTCCCGGATGTGCCGGTCGGCGAGATCGCCGATGCCGAGACGATCCAGCACGCCCTGGGCGACCTGCGACTCTGCCCTCGACGGCCACGGCAGGCGCCTGCCCTCGATACGCGCCATGAGCACGGCTTCGCGAACCGTGACCGGGAAGAACCAGTTGACGGTCTCGACCTGTGGCACGTATCCGATCGCGAGACCGGGACGGCGCTCGACCTGCCCGGCGATCGGAACGACCGAGCCGGCCATCGTCTTGAGCAGCGTGCTCTTGCCCGATCCGCTCGGCCCCACGACGCCGAGGAAGTCTCCCGCCTCCACCCGAAGGTCGATGTTCACGAGCACCGGATCGTGCCCGTAGCGGCACGTGACCTTCGTGAGATCGAGAAGTGGTCGGGTCGTCATGATCGATAGTCAGCGTCCGAGCCCCGCAGGTTCGCGACGTCGAACCCGTCGAAGGCGCTCGCGTCACCACCCAGGGCCGACATCATCGTCGTGTAATCGAAGACCATGAGCCCGAAGTAACTGTGATCGGAGTCCCCCGCCTCGCCGGGAAGGTCGTCATCGCGAAGGTCGTCGACGTAGGTCGCCCCGGTTTCCGCGGCGATCTGCTCCAACACGGGACTCGGGAAGACCTCCGATCCGAAGATCGCGGGGATGCGATCCGCCTCGATCTGATCGATCAACCCGGCGACCTCTTGGGGGGTCGGGTCCGAGAAATCGGAGGGCTGTACAGCCCCGATCACCCGCCACCCGTACTCCCGGGCGAAATATGGGAACGAGTCGTGGTAGGTGAGCAGTGCCCGGTTCTCGGGCGGCACCGTGGCGGTCACCTCTCGCACGAGGGCATCGAGCTCGTCGATGCGGCCCGCGAACTTCTCGAAGTTTCGCTCGTAGGTCGCAGCGCTCCCGGGGTCGAGCGCCGACAGCTCGTCCTTCACGATCTCGGCATAGCGCTTCGCGTACGGCGGGTTCGTCCACAGGTGCGGGTTCGGGTCTCCGCCTTCCTCGGGGAAGCTCGAGTCGAAGATGTACTCGTCGGGACCGATGGTCAGATCGCCCAGAGAGATCAGTTGCACGCCTTCACCGAGGTTGGCCTCCGCCAGCTCGCGCGTCGGCTCCTCGAGGTGCAGACCGTTGATGAAGACGATGTCGGCCTGTTCCATGACGGCCGCGTCGCTCGGAGCAGGCTCGAACGTGTGGCTGTTCGTGCCCTCCGGCACGATGCCCGTCACCGCCACCGCGTCGCCACCCACGTTCTGGACGATGTTGGTGACCGGAGAGACGGTCGTGACCACCCGCACCCGCCCGTCGTCGGGGCCGGCGGCGGCGCCGCCACCGGCCGAACACGCTGCGACGAGGGTCGACGCGGCGAGCGCGCCGGCGACGATCCCCCGGGACGGCAGATGCGGCGTCCTCGATCCCATAGGAACGACGATACCGCCCTATTGCAATCTATTGCAATAGAAAGTTTAGGCACTCACAGCATCAGGCAGATGGAGTCGATCCAACGCTGTCAGTACCGGGGCGTTTCTCGGTAGTCCCCGAAGACAACGGTGAGGGCCCGCACGATGTCTCCCTCCGTGCACCGGGCCCGCGCACACTCGATCAGTGGCCCGATCAGATCGGCGTCGGTGGTGGCGGCGGCCTCGCTGAGGGTGGCGAGTGCCCCGTCGGCCGCCGCTCGATCGCGGTGGGAGCGGGTGCGAGCCACGGCGGTTCGCTGCTCGACCTCGGCCCCGGGCCCGATCACGAGCGTATCGACCGATGCGGCGTCGGGGTCCACGAAAGCGTTGACCCCCACCTTCACGAGATCTCCGGACTCGAGCCGGCGCTGCTCTTCGAACGCAGCCTCGGCGATCAACTGCTGGAACCAACCCCGATCGATGCCGGCGAGCACGCCTTCGAGCATGGAGCCGTCGCCCAGATCCTCGATGTGCGCGAAGAGCTCTTCGGCGCGTGCCTCGATCTCGTCGGTGGCGCGCTCGACCACGTACGAGCCCCCCAGCGGATCGGCGACGTCGGCCACCCCGCTCTCGTAGGCGATCACCTGCTGGGTACGGAGCGCCAGGCGGGCGGCATGCTCGGTCGGCAACGCGAGCACCTCGTCGAGGGCGTTCGTGTGCAGGGACTGCGTGCCCCCGAGCACGCCGGTGAGGGCCTCGAGGGCCGTGCGGACCACGTTGTTCATGGGTTGCTGAGCCGTGTTGGACACGCCCGCCGTCTGCGTATGGAAGCGCAGCCGCCTCGCATCGTCGTCGGCGACGCCGTAGCGCTCACGCAACCATCGCTCCCAGATGCGGCGGGCCGCCCGGAACTTCGCGAGCTCTTCCAGCAGATCGATGTGGCTGTTGAAGAAGA
>JAOUEA010000243.1 GCA_029858935.1 Actinomycetota bacterium | reverse complement strand
CGACACGAACGCCGTTCACGGATCGATCAGCACCTTCATGGCCGCTCGCCGGTCGAAGCGCTCGTAGCCGCTCGGTGCATCGTCGAGCGAGACGTGCTCGCTCACGAGTGGGAGGGGATCGAGGGTCCCCTGCCTGATCAGGTCCATCACGCGGTGCCAGCTGCCGTGCACCGGGCAGACCCCGGTGAACCGCAGGTCGAGCGCTCTGGCCCACGCGACGCCGAGCTGCAGTTCGACCGTCTCGCCCGCGTACACACCGGCGACCACCACGCGACCGCCGCGCCGCACGATCGTGGTCGCGTCGACGTAGGCGTCGGACGCACCGACGGCGTCGATCGCGACGTCGGCGCCCCGATCGCCCGTCGCCTCGGCGAGCGCGCTCTCGGCGCTTCGCTGGCCGACGTGCACCGCGGTCGCGCCCGCCACGGCCCCGAGCGAGAGCCGCGACGGTTCCCGGTCGAGCAGGAACACCCGCTCGACGCCGAGCGCGCGAAGAGATGCGGCCACGCTCCAACCCACCGGGCCGGCTCCGAGCACCGCGACAACGTCATCTGCGCCGGCATCCGCGAGCATGGCCGCGTGGAAGCCCGTCGTGAGCACGTCACCCACGAACACGGCCCGGTCGTCGTCGACGGCGGTCTCGACGCGCAGCAGGTTCACGTCGGCCCACGGCACCCGGACCATCTCGGCGTGGGTTCCGGCCAGGTTCCCGCCGAACGGCCCGGCACCGAACACGGCGGCGCGTTCGCACAGGTGCGTCTCACCGCGACGGCAGAACCAGCAGGAACCGCATGCGACCGCGAACGACACCGCGACGCGCTCCCCCGGGCCGACGGTCGCGACCTCGTCGCCGACGGCCTCGACGATCCCGACTGCCTCGTGGCCGAGAACCTGGCCCGCGGCGGTCGGCGTCTTGCCATGCAACTGATGCAGGTCGGAGCCACAGATCGCCGACCTCGTCACCCGGACGAGCGCATCGGTGGTCTCGATCACCGTCGGTTCGGCGACCTCGGCCACCTCCACGCGGCCAGGTTCCACGAAGACGACCGCACGCATCACAGGTCGTCGGGAAAGCTCGTCGGCACCGCCCCGCAGATCACGACCAGCTCATGCGCGGCCTGCACGTACCGCAGGATCGTGGGGAGGTCGCCCCGCACCCTGAGCTTGCCCTGCATCATCGCTCGCACGGGGTCGAGGTCACCGCGGACGACGTCCTTCCAGCGACGGTAGGTCGCCGAGATCACGAACGCCGCCTCGGCTCCCTCGTCCGCCGAGATCGCTCGGCCATCGCGACACGACCCGTGCCACAGGTCCAGGTAGCCCCAGACATCGGCGGGCACGCCTCGCTCCGGATCGGCTTCGATCATGAACGCGATGTCGCCCTCCCAGTCGGCGGCCGCCTCACGATAGGCCTCGGAGGCGTTGATCTCACGGGCCAGCCCGTGGAACCAGTCGTCGCCGGGGAACTCGAACATCGGCCCTCCTGACCTGCCGTGCCTCAGCATACGGAGGTCGTCCGAGGCTCGGGCGGCCCACCGAGCCGTCGCGGGGGTCAGCCCAAGGCCTCGGACACGATCACCACGACCGCGATCAGATTGAAGGCCACGTGCCCCACGATCGGGGTGAGAAGCGTCTTGCGCCACTCGTAGACCAGCGCGAGACCGAGCCCCGTGACCACCATCGTGATCTGCAGCGCCACGGCGTCGGGCCACGGGCCGGGCACGTAGTGGATCACGCCGAACAACAGCGCAGAGACGATCGCCCCGGCCGCCACCCCGTGTCGGTCGCGGATCGACCGGAAGAGCAACCCACGGAACACGAATTCCTCGGTGATCGGCGCCACCACGGCCGCGAACAACGCGAAGACCACGAGCTCGATGCCGCTCAGGTCACCCACGACTTGCTCGGGAACGTTGACGTCTTCGCCGGTCGCCGCGACGAGCACCGCGATCACGATGGCGGCCGCGATGCCCGCGACGATCCTCACGAGAACGCCGAGCCCCACGCCGATCGCGACTTCCCGCCCGATACGAGACGGTGGCACCAGTCGGAGGGCCTCTCTCCACCCGGCATGGCGCGAGCGCAACCACACCAAGGCGGTGGTCATGAGCACGATGTCGACGATGATGCCTTGCATCAGCTCGCTGACGCCGCTCGCTCCCCCGTCGGTCGTATCGCCCATCAGCGCGAACACCGGTGCGGCGGCGAGCGAGCCGAGCACGAAGCCGAGCAGCACGATGCCGAGCGTCGGCAGGAACCGCCAGGTGACCTTCGGCCGGCCGTCTGACAGCGTGGCGATCGTGGGGCCCGGCACGAGCCCGGCACCGATCGGCGAGCCGTCGGCACGCAGATCCGGTCGGCGGGGGGGCTCGGGCTTCATCGGCGAGGCCCTCGGCTCAGGGCAGGTGCACCGCGGGTTCCTCGACCCGCTGCACGTCGACGCCGAGGGCCTGCATCTTGGCCACGAATCCCTCGTAGCCGCGGTCGAGATGCTGGAGCTCGAGGATCTCGGTGACACCGTCGGCGGCGAGCGCGGCGATCGCCATCGCGGCGCCCGCCCTGATGTCGAGCGCCCGCACGGGAGCCGCGGACAGTCGTTCGACGCCTCTGATCACCGCGTGGTGTCCTTCGGTCCGGATGTCCGCGCCCATGCGGCGGAGTTCGTCGACGTAGAGGAACCGGCTCTCGAACACGTTCTCGGTCGCGATGCTCGTGCCTTCGGCGGTGGCGAGCATCGCCATCAGGATCGGCTGGAAGTCGGTCGCCACCCCCGGATACGGCAGCGTGACGAAGTCGATCGCTCGCGCGCGATCCGCTTGTCTGATCCGCAACCCCTGCTCCGTCATCACCACGTCGGCGCCGGCGTCGGCGAGCTTGTGCAGGAACAGATCGAGGTGGTCGGGCCGAGCGTTCTCGAGCGTCACATCGCCGCGGCTCGCGACCGCCGCTGCCGCCCAGGTACCGGTCTCGATGCGGTCGGGGATCGTCACGTGGTCGGCGGGGGTGAGCGAGTCGACGCCTTCGATCTCGATCGTGCTCGTGCCCGCGCCGTCGATGCGTCCGCCCATGGCGACAAGGAACGCCGAGATGTCGGCGATCTCTGGCTCTCGAGCCGCGTTGTCGATCACGGTCGTGCCGCGGGCGAGCACCGCGGCCATCATCAGGTTCTCGGTGGCACCGACGCTCGGGTAGTCGAGCGTG
>JAOUEA010000053.1 GCA_029858935.1 Actinomycetota bacterium | reverse complement strand
GTCGGCATCGGCGACGACGAGGTGCAGGCGGCCTTGTGGCGGTTCAAAGATGACCTCGCGGAGGGTCTCAAGCTGTGATCCCGCGGTACGACGTGCCCGAGATCTCGGCGGTGTGGTCCGACGAGGCCAGGCTCGGACACTGGCTCGAGATCGAGCTCCTTGCCGTCGAGGCGTGGGCAGAGCTCGGCGTCGTGCCGGCGGCCGATGCGGCCGCGTGCCGCGATCGGGCGAGGTTCACGGTCGCAGCCGTGGCCGAGCGCGAGCGGGTCACCCGCCATGACGTCGCTGCGTTCGTCGACGTGGTTGCAGGCTCCATCGGTGAGGAAGGCCGGTGGATCCACTACGGGCTGACGTCGAGCGATGTGCTCGACACCGCATTCGGCCTCCAGCTGCGTGCGGCGGCCGACGTGCTGCTCGCGCGGCTGGAGACCCTGCTCGCGGTCGTGAAGCGGCAGGCGTTGGCGCACCGTGACACGCCGATCATCGGCAGGAGTCACGGCGTGCACGCAGAGCCCACGTCGTTCGGGCACAAGATGGGCGTCTGGGCCTTCGAACTCGATCGCGACCGGGAACGCCTGCGCCGAGCCCGCGAGTCGATCGGCGTGGGAGCCATCAGCGGCGTGGTGGGCTCCTACAGTTCGGTCGATCCTCGTATCGAGCAACTCGTCTGCGCCCGGCTGGGCCTCACCCCGGCCGAGGCCAGCACACAGGTGATCCAGCGCGATCGCCATGCCGAGTACATGGCCGCGCTCGCGGTGACGGCCTCGTCGCTCGACGCGATCGCGACCGAAATCCGCCACCTCGCGCGCACCGAGGTCCGCGAGGTGCAAGAGCCCTTCGCTTCCGGGCAGAAGGGATCGAGCGCGATGCCGCACAAGCGGAACCCGGTCGTCAGCGAGAGGGTGAGCGGGCTGGCCCGCGTGATCAGAGGCTACGCTTTGGCTGCGCTCGAGAACGTCACGCTCTGGCACGAGCGCGACATCTCGCATTCGAGCGCAGAACGCGTGATCTTCCCCGACGCGACGGGGTTGCTGGCCTTCATGCTCGACGATCTCACGCACGTGGTCGACGGGCTTGTCGTGTTTCCCGGCCGCATGCTCGAGAACCTCGAGGCGCACGGGGGCATCGCGTACAGCCAGTCCGTGCTGCTGGCGCTCGTCGAAGCGGGGCTCGCGCGCGACGACGCGTACCGCATCGTGCAGCGCGCGGCGGCGGCGGCCTGGGATCGGGATGAGAGCTTCCGCGGCGCGATCGCCGACGACGATGAGGTGCGTGAGGCGCTCGATGCCGCGGCGCTCGACGGATTGTTCGACCCGGCGAGGTTCCTCCGCAACCTGGGTCCTATGTTCGAGCGGCTCGAGAAGCTTCCCGTCGAGGAACCCGCATCGTGAGCGGACCCGGGCAGCTCGTCGCCCGTGGCAAGGTGCGCGATGTCTACGCGGCGGGCGACGACGCCCTGCTCCTCGTCGCGACCGATCGCCTCAGCGCCTTCGACGTCGTGCTTCCCGACCCGATCCCCGACAAGGGCCGCGTGCTCACGGCGCTCTCGCTCTACTGGTTCGAGCGCACCGCCGACCTCGTCGGCAACCACCTGCTGAGCGCTGACCGAGCCGCGTTCCCGGCGCCATTCGGCGACGAGCCGAGCCTGGCGGGGCGCGCGATGCTCGTGCGTCGCGCCGAGGTTGTGCCACTCGAGTGCGTCGCGCGCGGCTACCTCGCCGGCAGCGGGTGGTCGCAGTACGCCGGCAGCGGCTCGGTGTGCGGCGTCGAGCTGCCCGGCGGTCTGGTCGAGTCCGGCCGGCTTCCTGAGCCGATCTTCACGCCGACCACCAAGGCCGCAGAGGGCCACGATGTTCCCGTGACGCCGCACGAGGCGATCGACATCGTCGGGCGCGGGCTGTTCGAGCGGCTCAAGGAGCTCACGCTCGGCATCTACGAGCGCATCGCCTCGACCGCGGCGGGCCGCGGCGTGATCGTGGCCGACACGAAGTTCGAGTTCGGGTTCGCGGCCGGCGACCTGCTGCTCGTCGATGAGGTGGGCACGCCAGATTCGAGCCGGTTCTGGCCGGCCGAGAGTTACGAGCCCGGCCGAGCGCAACCGAGCTTCGACAAGCAGTACGTACGCGATTGGCTCGATACGTCGGGGTGGGACCGCGAGCCTCCGCCACCGTCGCTTCCCCCCGACGTCGTCGCCGGCACGGCCGCCCGCTACGTCGAGGCCTACGAGCGGGTGACCGGTGGGTCGTTCGTCGAACACCTGTCGGCGGTCGGTGTCGCGCGGGCCCCCCAGCGCGCCGCGGCGCTCGACGCAGCGTCCTTGGACCGCATCCGAAAGGAGCGAGCATGACGTTCACGTTCGAGGTGCTGGTCACGCTCAAGCCGGGCCTCGCCGATCCGCAGGGGAAGGCCGTGGAAGCCTCGCTCCCGGCCATGGGGTTCGCCAACGTCTCCGGCGTTCACGTGGGCCGGCACGTTCGGCTCGACGTCGAGGCGACGAACGAGGCGACGGCCGCGGCCCAGGTCGAAGAGGTCGCGCGCCGGCTGCTCTCGAACCCGGTGATCGAGGACTTCCGCGTGCTCCAGAGCGCCACAGCCGACGGGGCAGCGTGACCGGGCGATGACTGATGCGCCTCCCCGCGTCGGGGTGATCACGTTCCCCGGATCGCTCGACGATCGCGACGCCCTGCGGGCGGTCGAGACGATGGGCGGGGAGGGCGTCGGCCTGTGGCATGCCGATCACGATCTGCGTGGGGTCGACGCCGTCGTCCTGCCGGGGGGATTCAGCTACGGGGACTACCTGCGGTGCGGGGCGATCGCCGGGCACGCACCGATCCTCGATGATGTGAAGGCCTTCGCAAGAGGGGGAGGCCCGGTGCTCGGCATCTGCAACGGGTTCCAGATCCTCTGCGAGGCGGGACTGCTGCCGGGAGCCCTGATCCGCAACGCGTCGCTGCGGTTCGTCTGCCGAGACGTGTTCCTGCGGGTCGAGACGTCGCAGACGCCGGTGACGAGCGAGCTCGTGCCGGGCGAGGTGGTGGAGATTCCGGTCAAGCACGGCGAGGGCCAATACGTGGCCACGCCCGAGCAGGTGCGCATGATCGAGGGCGAGGGGCTCGTCGTGTTCCGCTATGCGAACTCGCGGGGCGAGGTGGGCGGAGCCGCCAACCCGAACGGCTCCCTCGCCGATATCGCAGGGGTTCGCAACGGAGCCGGCAACGTGGTGGGTCTGATGCCGCATCCCGAGCATGCGGTGGACCCCGACGTCGGTCCCACCGGAGGACAGCCGTTGTTCGCCTCGTTGCTCGCGACCGCGCTCGAGCGTGCGGGAGCCACCGCGTGAGCGCCGACGAGGAGCCCCTGCATCGCAAGCTCGGCCTCGCCGACGACGAGTACGAGCGCATCCGCGCCACGCTCGGTCGCGACCCGCGCCCGGCCGAACTCGCCATGTACGGGGCGATGTGGTCGGAGCACTGCAGCTACAAGTCCTCGAAGATCCACCTGAAGACCCTCCCGACAGAGGGCAGCGCGGTGTTGGTGGGGCCGGGCCAGGATGCCGGTGCCGTCGACGTCGGCGAGGGCCTGGCGGCGGTCTTCAAGATGGAATCGCACTCGCACCCCAGCGCGATCGAGCCCTACCAAGGGGCAGCGACCGGCGTCGGCGGCATCGTGCGCGACATCGTCTCGATGGGGGCCCGGCCCGTGGCGTTGCTCGACCCCCTGATGTTCGGCCCGCTCACCGAACCCCGGAACCGCTGGTTGCTCGAAGGTGTCGTGGCCGGGATCGGTGGCTACGGGAACTGCATCGGTGTGCCGACGGTCGGTGGCGAGATCCGGTTCGCGGACCCCCACTCGGCCAACCCGACCGTCGATGTGATGTGCGTGGGGCTCGCCGAAGCCGACGCACTCGTCACGAGCACCTCGCTCACGCCCCACGCGGGCTCCTTCATGGTGCTGTACGGAGCCGCCACCGGGCGAGACGGGATCGGCGGGGTGAGCGTGCTCGCGAGCGCCACGCTCGACGGCTCGAGCGAAGGATCGCGCCCGAGCGTGCAGATCGGCGATCCCTTCGCCGAGAAGCTGCTGATCGAAGCGTCGCTCGAGCTCATCGAACGTGGACTACTCGAGGGCCTCCAGGACCTCGGAGGTGCCGGCATCGCATGTGCCGTCAGCGAGTCCGCGGCCCGCGCGGGCATGGGCGCCCGGCTCGATCTCGACGCCGTCCCCCTGCGGGAGCGAGACATGGAAGCATTCGAGATCCTCACGAGCGAGTCGCAGGAGCGCATGCTCGCGATCGTGCATCCGTCGAAGCTCGAGGACGTCCGCGCGGTGTGCGATCGGTGGGGTCTGCAGATCGCCGTGGTCGCCGAGCTCGTCGAGGGCGGCGATCTCACGGTGACCCATGCGGGCCGGCTCGTGGCGGAGGTTCCTGCCGTCTCATTGGTCGACGAAGGCCCCGTCTACGACCGGCCGTGCGAAGCTCCGCGCGCTGCCCCCGGGGACGACGACGATCCGACGTTCCAGCCCTACGAGGGAGATCTGCTCGAGTCGCTCCGCTCGGTGATCGGGGCCCCGAACGTCGCCTCGAAACGCTGGATCTGGCAGCAGTACGACTCCCTCGTGCAGGGCCAGACCCTGGCCGGAGCAGGGAGCGACGCAGCCATCGTGCGCATCCCTGGTTCGATGCGAGCGCTCGCCTTGTCGACCGACGGGGCGGGGCGGTACGGATCGCTCGACCCCTACCTCGGCGCCGTGCACGCGGTCGCCGAAGCGGCCCGCAACGTGGCCGTGACGGGGGCGAGACCGCTCGCGATCACCAACTGCCTGAACTTCGGCAACCCCGAGCGTCCCATCGTGATGTGGCAGTTCGCCGAGTCGATCAGGGGCCTGCGCGATGCGTGCCTCGCTCTCGACACACCGGTCACCGGCGGCAACGTGAGCTTCTACAACGAGTCGGGCGGCTCGGCGATCTGGCCGACGCCGGTCGTCGGCATGCTCGGCCTGCTCGACGATCACCGCCTGCGGGTGCCGGCGGGGTTCCCCCGGGCTGGGCTGGCGGTCTACCTGCTGGGGGAGACCTTCCCCGAGCTCGGTGGCTCCGAGTTCGCCGAGGCCGTGCTGGGCGTCGTGGCCGGCCGCCCGCCTGCGGTCGATCTCGAGCGGGAACGCGCATTGATCGGCGTGCTCGTCGAGGCCGCTGCCGCCGACCTGCTCGCCAGCGCGCACGACTGCGCCGACGGAGGCCTGGCGGTCGCTCTCGTGGAGTCCGCGATCGGCGGGGGTCACGGGTTCGCGGTCACGGTGCAGACCGACCTTCCGGCCCATGTCGCGTTGTTCAGCGAGAGCGCTTCCCGGGTCGTGGCCGGGGTGGCGCTCGAGCACGAGCAGGCATTCACGGAGCTCGCCGGGGCCCGTGGCGTGCCGGTCTCGCGGTTGGGGGAGACCGGCGGTCCCCGCATCGTGGTCGACGCCATGCTCGAGACCACCGTTGCGGAGCTGCGAGCGGTCCACGAGTCGGCGATCCCTCGCCTGCTCTCGGAGGCGATCTGACGATGACTCGCACGACGATGCGGCCGGCGGTTCGGGCCGTGACGTTCGATTTCTGGGACACGATCGTGGCCGCGACCGAGGGAAGCGGCACCGGCATGCGTCGGCTGCAGACCGAGCGCTTCGCCCGCACGCTCGCCGACGCCGGGCACCCGGTCTCCGCCGACGAGCTCGTCGAGGCGTTCGAGGCGAACTGGGCGCGGTTCGAAGAGCGGTGGCTGGCGAACACCGGCCAGTACACGCCGGCCGACTCGGTCGGATTCATCGCCGAGCGCGTCGGCGTCGAACTCACCGACGATCTCCGTGATGCGTTGATCGACGGCTTCCGGCAGGTCGGCGAGGACGTCGGGCTGCAGATGGGGGCCGGCATCGAGGAGTCGCTCGCGACTCTGCAGGCAGCCGGCGTGCGCCTGGGGATCGTGTGCGACGTCGGGCTCACATCTGCGCCCACCCTGCGGAGGCGGCTCGAGGAGCTGGGGCTGTTGCACATGTTCGATGCGTGGGCCTTCAGCGACGAGACGGGGTGGTTCAAACCCTCCGCCCGGGCCTTCGAGCCGGCACTCGCCGGCCTCGGCATCGACGATCCTGCCGTCGCGGCGCACGTCGGCGACAACCGGCGCACCGACGTGGCCGGGGCGCTCGCGCTCGGCATGATCGCGGTGCGGTTCACCGGCTTCCACGACCGCTCGCCGGAGACCGGCCCCGAGGCCGATCACGTGATCGACGATCACCGGAAGCTGCCCGCGCTCCTCGGCGTGGCATGAGGCGACGCCGCCGGGCTCGGCACTCGATGTCACGGCCGGGCGGCCGGCGTCGTCGTTCCGGATGATGGGTGATCGAGGGGCCACGGCTGCGAGGTGGAGGACGTGAGCGGTGCGCACCGCATGTTGCCGCCGTTCCAGGAGTTCCTGGAAGCGAACCGAGCGACGGTCTATCGGTTCCTCACGGTCGCGGTCGGCCCCACCGAGGCCGACGACGTCTTCCAGGAGGCGTTCCTCGCTGCGCTCCGCGCCTTCCCGCGTGTCGAGGAGCCGGACAAGCTCGACCGGTGGATCCTGTCCATCGCCTCTCGGAAGGCGATCGATCACCACCGGCGGTCGGCTCGCCGGCCGATCCCGACCGACGATCCGCCCGAGCGTCCGGTCGATGATCCGGCGCCGGCCGACCCGGGCGATCCGCTATGGGAGGCGGTGCGATCTCTACCGCCGCGCCAGCGGGTGGCGGTCGTGCACCGGCACGTCCTCGATCGCCCGTACGCCGAGATCGCCGAGCTGATGGAGTGCAGCGAGGAAACCGCCCGCGCCAACGTCTCGCACGGCACGAAGCGTCTCAGGGAGCTGATGTCATGAACGCCAAAGAACTGAAGCGGCTGGCTCCGGCAGCGAAGTCCGAGGCTCGGGCACGAGGGGCGACCGGTTCTCTCGCAGCGCGGGCGGCCGGCGAGGGCCTCGTCGACGTCGCGGTCGCGACGATGGACTCCCCCGTCGGCGAGCTGTTCGTGGCCGTCACCTCGAAGGGTCTCGTCACGGTGGCCTACGAGACCGAATCGCGTGAGGAGGTGTGGCAGCGACTCGTTCGGCAGGTCTCGCCTCGGGTGCTCGAGGCCGCTGCCCCGACCGACGATGCTCGCCGCGAGCTCGAGGAGTACTTCCGCGCCGGCCGCAGGCGCTTCGATCTCGGCATCGATGACCGTTTGATGAGCGCGTTCGCCCGGAGCGTGCTGCGGGCGACGAGCTCGGTAGGGTTCGGCGAGCTGGCGACCTACGGGGAGATCGCCGCTCGGATCGACCGGCCCAAGGCCGCCAGAGCGGTGGGCCGCGCGCTGGGATCCAACCCGATCCCCATCGTGATCCCGTGCCACCGCATCGTGGGTGTGAGCGGCTCCCTCACCGGCTATGCGGGTGGGCTGGCGCGCAAGCAGACGCTGCTCCGACTCGAAGGCTCGCTCACCTAAGCCCCGTCCGCCGACGGCACGCATATCGGAGGCCGGGGCGCCCGCCCCGGCCTCCTGACCCGTGCCATCGCGAGGCGACTCACAGATGCAGTCGCTCGTGGTTTGGCACCGCCGGACCCCACGGCTCGGTCGGACCGAGTGTGGGTGGTCGTGGACGCTGGCGTCGGCGGGAGACGAACCATGCTGCGCCGATGACCGCCGATGCGATCAACAGGACGAGGAGCAGCGAGATCCAGGCGCCCGAGCCACCTTCGCCGATCGCTGCGAGCGCCGTGTCGTAGCGCCAGATTGTGACTCCGTTGTGCTGGTCCGTCAGGAACAGGAACGCGTATCCGTCGACGATCGCGATTCGGGCGTCGGTCGTGAACGGCGTCGTGCCGTCCTCCCTGAAGATCGGCTCCCACGCGATGCCGTCGCCGCTCTGCCACACCGCGTCGCCCTCGCGGAAGTTCGACACCGCGACGAGCAGCGTGCCGTCGGTCCCGGCCAACGCGGAGCGGGCGTCGTGGGGGTCGGCAGGGAGGCGACGCACGCGATCGAACCTGCCGCCGTCCGTCGACACCAGCACGGAGAAGGCGCGGGCGCGGCCGATCTCGAGCGGCACGTTCCCGTCGAGCACGCGCTGGTCCCGGTTGCTCGTCGCGAACACGACTCGGGAGCCCGCCACCGCCAAGTCCCCGCTGACGTCTCGGTCGGGCAACGGGTCGTTCGCCGTCGGCACCCATTCGAAGGTTCGGCCATCGTCGGTCATGCTCACACGGGCGCCGCCGGCGGACTCGATCACCACGTAGAGCCGGCCGCCGGCCACCACCTGCGGCACGGGGGCTCCTCCCTTCGGCACGAGCCCTTCGATGCCTTCGACGCGCTCGAACGTCGCACCGTCGTCGCTCCGCCACAGCTCGCCGCCTGCCGGCGCAGCGAGCCCCACATACCGAGCTCCACGGAAGCCGACACCGTCGGACCAAGGGGCCATCCGGTCGGCTGGAAGGCGAAGGCCACGCGGCTGCGCTTCGGGGACGCGCGCTTCGACCACCCGACCGGCGCGATCGATGGCGTATGCGTGCACCCGGTGGTCGGTCCGCACCAGCATGAGTGTCGAGTCCTCGTGGTGTACCAGCGTCGCATCGTCTCCTTGGGTCGGCGCACCCACGACCAGGCTGTATCCGACACCGTCGTCGGACCGATACAGGTCGATACCCCCGTCACCCACCGCCACCGCGTACATGCCTGTGGCGGTCGCGGCCAATTCGATCGTGCGAGCACCGCCGAAGGCGGCCACGCGCTCGAAGGGCGCGCCCCCGAAGCTGCGCCAGATCTCGGCCCCGGTCGATCCTGAGGCTGCCTCGGTTCCCACGTACACGTCGTCGAGGTAGGAGACGGCCGACGTGACATCGCCGTTGCGAACGTCGCCGAGGCCACCCTCGCCGAGCATCGTCCACCCGGAGGTCAGCGCCTCAAGGCCGTGATCGCCATCGAGGGCCACCGTGGCATCGGGCTCGAGCGCGTCACGTTCCGGCTTGTCCGGGGTGGGGCGGCGCAGCGTCGTCACCGTGTCGTTCCAGGAGGCGACGTACACGGCGCCGTCGGCGATCACCGGCCGGCCCGAGGGGGAGCTCGTGACCATCGAGCGCCAGCGGGTCTCACCGGTGCCCGGATCGATGCTGTGGAGATCGCCCTCACCCGTCATCGCGAGCAGGAGGGCCCCGGCAGATGCGGTCCCGACAGGTGCCGGCTGGAGCGGGCGGCGCCAGAGGACGGCTCCCGTTCCAAGGTCGACCGTGGCCAACTCACCGCCGGAGGACTCCCACCAATAGCCCCCGACCACTGCACCTGCCTGCGTGACGGTGATCGAATCGTTGCCACCGGCTCCGCCGACGGTGTCCGCTCGCCAGCGCAGCGCGCCCGTGTCGGCGTCGATCGCGATCAGGTTGCCGTAGGGCTCCGCGTGGGTCAGCACGAGCCCGTTCGAGACCGTGATCGGTCCGGGACTCTCATCGGCACGCAACACCCTGCGCCACCGCAAGGCGCCGGTGGTGGCGTCGAACGACGCGACGCCTCCCCGCCGGCTGCCCGACAGCGGGGTGTACAGTGCGCCCTCGTCGACGGCGATCGCGGACCGTGACCATCCCGTGGTGCCCGGCAGGGTCGTGCTCCACCTCACCGATCCTGACCCGGCGTCGAGTGCGAAGAAGGTCGCCTTCGACCGACCCCCCCAGCGCTGTGCGGCAACGAAGGCGGTTCCGTCCGAGATGGTGGGTGGCGTCGTGAGCTCGTCGACCCAGTCCGGCAGTGCACGCGTCCACCTCGTCGCGCCGGTGTCGACGTCGAGGGCCCGCACCCTTCCCCAGTCGCTGACGAGCACGACGTCGCCATCGGAGGCGGGGTCGGCCCCGAACTCGCTCTGCATCTCGGAGCGCCAGCGGACGTCGCCGGTCCAGATATCGCTGGCGACGATCTCGTAGCCCTCGTAGTAGCCGCCGACGACTCCGATCATCGTGTCACCGACGAGGATCGGCGGACGACCGGAGACCGGTCGCCGCCACACGGTCTCGATCGAGCTCATGGTTCCTGGCGAGATCCACGGATCGGCGCGCGCGGCGCCGGAGCGGCCGGCGTCGAATCCCGGCTGCGGCCACCCCAGCGTCGCGGCCGGCCGTACATCGACGGGAGCCTGAACGACCACCCCGTCCCGCCGTCCACGCACCGACACCCAGTGTCGCCCTGGAACGGCACGATCGGCCGTGGTCACCCTCGCGGCCACCGTTCCGTCCCGGTTCGCGGTCACCACGTCGGCGTGCACGCCGTCCACGAACACATCGACGCCCTCGTACGGAACGAATCCGTGTCCCGTCACCTGCACCCGTGCTCCGGGCTGCGCGGCCTGCGGCTGCAGGGTGATGGTGGCCCGGTCATCGGATGCGAGAAGAGGCGCGGCCGACGTCATCGCGAGCGTCGTCGCGGCCGCCAGGGCGAGGGCGGTGCGGATGATGCGGCCCCGCATCGGGGCCACCTCCTTCATGGAGCCGGGTTCGTCCCCCTCGAGGCAATCGTGGCGCGTGGACCCGGTCATCGACAGGGCGCATGGACCCTTCCCTCACGGGACCGCTCCACGCCCGATCGGGTCTCACTTCGCCCGGATCGCCGCTTCACGTTCGTTACACTGAGACCCTCGTGGGAGCCGAATCACCGAACGAGGAATGCGGGCTCTTCGGCGTCTGGGCGCCCGGTGACGACGTCGCCCGGCTCACCTACTTCGGACTCTTCGCCCAGCAACATCGAGGGCAGGAATCGGCCGGCATCGCGGTCAGCGACGCCCACAACATCCTCGTCTACAAGGATCTCGGACTCGTGAGCCAGGTGTTCAACGAGGCCACGCTCACGACGTTGCACGGCGACCTCGCGATCGGACACACCCGGTATTCGACGACG
Source organism: Actinomycetota bacterium (assembly GCA_029858935.1). Taxonomy (GTDB): domain Bacteria; phylum Actinomycetota; class UBA4738; order UBA4738; family HRBIN12; genus JAOUEA01. The sequence continues at coordinate 2,183 of JAOUEA010000053.1, read as the reverse complement.
GGCTCCACCACCTGGGACAACGCCCAGCCGGTGTTCAAGACCGATGGTGCCCATTCGCTCGCACTCGGTCACAACGGCAACCTGGTCAACACCCAGGAACTGGCCGATCTCGTCGCCCAGGCCGGCGCAGCGGCGACGACCGACTCCGACATCGTCACCACACTGATGGCCAACGAGATGGCGGTGCTCGGCGGCCTCGAAGGCGCGGCGATGCGCGTGCTGCCCAGCCTGCAAGGTGCCTACTGCTTCGTGATGATGGACGAGCGCAGCGTGTACGCGGCGCGCGATCCGTACGGTGTCCGACCGTTGTCGATCGGCCGTCTGCCGAACGGGTTCGTGGTCGCGAGCGAGACCTGTGCGCTCGACATCGTCGGGGCCGTGTTCCTCCGCGACGTGGAGCCCGGCGAGCTGATTCGCTTCGACGATCGCGGGTTGCACTCGGTGCGGTTCGCGGAATCGTCGAGGCGCGCGCTCTGCATCTTCGAGTCGGTCTACCTCGCGAGGCCCGACTCGCGCATGGGCGGCGCCTCGGTGCACGAATCCAGGCGCGAGATGGGACGCATCCTCGCAGAGGAATACCCGGCCGAGGCCGACATGGTCATCGCGGTGCCGACGACAGGTCATTCGGCTGCTCAGGGCTACAGCGAAGTCAGCGGCATCCCTTACGGCGACGGCCTCTACAAGAACCAGTACGTGGGCCGCACGTTCATCCAACCGTCGCAGGGGCTGCGCGACCGGGGCGTGAAGCTGAAGCTGAACCCGCTCCCCGATTCGATCCGCGGCAAACGCCTGATCGTCGTCGACGACTCGATCGTGCGCGGCACGACGACGAAACAGATCGTGCTGGCGTTGAGGGAGGCGGGCGCCACCGAGGTGCACATCCGCATCACGTGTCCGCCGGTGCAATGGCCCTGCTTCTACGGCATCGACATGCCGACCCGCCAGGAGCTGATCGGGGCCGACCTGACCGTCGAGGAGATCCGCGCCTACGTCGGTGCGGACTCGCTCGGCTACCTGTCGCTCGACGGCATGGTCGCGGCGTCCGGAGGCCCGAAGGACTCGTACTGCCGTGCGTGCTTCGACGGTGAGTATCCGATCGACGTGCCTTCGCACGCGGGCAAGTTCGTCCTGGAAGATCAGCTTCGGCTGCCCACAGCGTGAGCGAGGCGTCCTGCCGATGAGCGAGGCATACCGGCGTGCCGGCGTCGATACCGCCGCCGGCGCGGAAGCCGTGGTCCTGATCGGCGACCTGGCCGCGCGGGCCCGCCGTCCCGAGGTGGCCGACGAGTTCGGGGGGTTCGCCGGGCTCTTCCGCATCGGCGACGGGAAGCTGCTCGCGGCGGCCACCGACGGCGTCGGGACGAAGCTCGAGATCGCCGGCGCGACAGGACGGCTCACCACCGTCGGCATCGACCTGGTTGCGATGTGCGCCGACGATGTGGTGTGCACGGGCGCGGAGCCGTTGTTCTTCCTCGACTACCTCGCGGTCGGCACCGTCGTGCCGGAGCGGATCGCAGCCCTGGTCGAGGGGGTCGCCGAGGGCTGCCGCAGGGCGGGGTGCGCGCTGTTGGGCGGCGAGACCGCGGAGCACCCCGGCACGATGTCCGACGATCGGTTCGATCTGGCGGGGTTCTGCGTGGGAGTGGTCGACGAGGCATCGCTGCTGGGGGCGGCGCTCGTGCACGAGGGCGACGTGCTGATCGGTCTGGCCTCGAGTGGGTTGCACGCGAACGGCTACTCCCTCGTGCGTCACGCCCTGCTCGCGCGGCATGGACTCGACGAAACACCGCCCGAGCTCGGCGGGCGATCGATCGCCGACGAACTGCTCGAACCCTGCGCGATCTACACGCCGCAGGTGCTCGGCCTCGCACGCGATGGCCTCGTGCACGCGGCGGCGCACATCACCGGTGGAGGATTCCATGAGAACGTGCCGCGCATCCTGCCTGCGGGCGCGGGCGCAGAGATCGAGCGCGGTGCGTGGCCCGAGCACCCGGTGTTCGACCTGGTGCGGACGGCGGCTGGTGCGACCGACGACGACATGTTCTCGACGTTCAACATGGGCATCGGCATGGTGCTCGCGGTCGACCCCGCCGACGCGGAGCAGGTGTTGGCGACCGTGGGATCGCTCACCGGGTTCCGCATCGGGCGTGTCGTGGCCGGCGATGGAGTGCGCATCGCCTGAG
>JAOUEA010000052.1 GCA_029858935.1 Actinomycetota bacterium | reverse complement strand
CGCCGGCGCCATCGACGATCATATCCACCCTCGTGACGTCGCGAAGGTGCAGAGCGGTCCAGGCGGCCATCGCGGCGTCGGCGCAGGCGCCCGCCACGTCGTCCGCGAGGCGGGCGGGAGCGAAGTACTCCGTGGCCCCGGCCGTGTATCGCGCCGCGTAGTCGTAGGTGCCACCCTTGGGGACGATCTCCACCGCGGGGAGCACCTCGCCCGGCGTGCCGATGATGCCGACGGCAACCTCGGTGCCGGTGATCGCGGCTTCGACCACGACTCCCCCGCTGAATGACAAGGCGGCCATCACGGCAGCCGCCAGGTCGGCTTCGCGCGCGACCGTGCTCACGCCCAAGGCCGATCCACTCCTCGAGGGTTTCACGACGCTCGGCGACCCGACCCGTTCGACCGCCCGGCTGAGCGCCGCCCCGCCGCCCAGATCGCGCAGGGCCGCGTCCTCGATCGGGGCCCACGCCGGCGTGCGAACGCCGGCTCGGTCGAGGGCATCCTTGGCGAGCAACTTGTCGAACGCGATCTCGCAATCGAACGCGGAGGTACCGGTGTAGGCGATGTCCAGCAGGTCGAGCAGGCGTTGCACCGTGCCGTCCTCACCATCCTTGCCGTGCAGGGTCAGGTAGCACAGGTCGGGGGAGCGTTCCTGCAGGGTTTCGGCCAGCGGTGTCTCGGCAGGATCGATCAACATGGCGTCGTGGCCGAGCTCGTGCATCGCGACGAGCACGCGGTGCCCGCTGCGCAGGGACACGTCGCGTTCGGGGGTCCGCCCGCCGGCGAGCACGGCGACTTTCATGGATGCAAGCTCCGGTACAGGACCTGCTCATCCTCGAGCAGGTCGCCGAGCCGGGCGACCCCCTCGCGGATGCGTTCCTCCGGCGGGTAGCAGAAGGCGAGCCGCATCCGGTTGCCTCCGCGCCCGTCGGGATAGAACGCCGTGCCGGGTACGTATGCCACGCGACGTTCGACGGCGGCCGCGAGCATCGCGCGAGTGTCGAACCACTCCGGCAGGGTGACCCACACGTAGAACCCTCCCGCGGGGTGGGTCCACATCGCGCCGTCTGGGAAGTGCTCGTTGATCGCGCCGAGCATCGCGTCGCGCCTCGACCGGTAGAGCTCGGTCATGGTCGCGAGGTTTCCGCGCCAGCGCGCCTCGTCGGAGAAGTAGCGCTCGGTCATCAGCATCGTGAACGACGAGCCGCAGAGATCCGATGCTTCCTTGGCGAGCACGAGGCGTTGCACCACCGATTGCTCGGCGAGGGCCCACCCCACCCGCACGCCGGGGGAGAAGACCTTCGAGACCGTGCCGAGGTAGAGCACGTTGTCGGGGTCGAGGGTTCGAAGCGCCGGCAGCGCCTCGCCTTCGAACCTGAGCATGCCGTATGGGTTGTCCTCGACGATCGGAACGCCGGCCTCGCGGCAGAGCGAGACGAGTTGCCGACGGCGCGCGTATGATAATGTCACACCTCCTGGATTCCCGAAGTTTGGGCAGGTGTAGACGAACTTGGGGCGCTCGCCGCGCACGAACGCCTCTTGAAGGTGATCGACGACCATGCCGTCGTCGTCGATCTCGATCTGCAGGTATCGCGGCTCGTAGGCACCGAAGGCCGTGAGCGCCCCGACGTATGCGGGAGCCTCGACGGCGATCAGATCGCCGGGGTCGATGAAGATCTTGCCGATCAGGTCGAGGGCCTGCTGGGCGCCGGTCGTGATCACCATGTCGTCCGGGTCGCCGATCACGCCTTCGGCCGCCATCAGGCCGGCCAATCGCTCCCGCAAACCGAGGTGACCCTGCCCGCCTCCGTACTGCAGCGACATCGCCCCTTGCTGGTCGACCACCTCCTGCACCACGTCGAGGATGTCGCCCGTGGGCAGGGCCTCGACGAACGGCATGCCGCCCGCGAGCGAGACCACCTCAGGGCGAGCGGCCACCGCGAACAGCGCGCGCACCTCTGACGCGGACATGCCCGAGGTGCGATGGGCGTACAGGTCGACGAATCGATCGATGGAGAGCTCGGCCATGGGAAGACCCCAAGGCTAGCATCGGCCTGCGAGCGCCCCGTGACCTTGGAGGAGTCTCCGCGTGGGGGCGCGCGCCGGCTCAGTAGCCGGCGGTGACGCCCCATTCGATCGGCACGCAGAGCCCGGTGATCGGCGTTGCCTCGTCCGAGGCGAGGAAGGCCACCAGCGACGCCACCTCGTCGGGACGGATGAACCGCGCGCGCTCACCCTGGGGGAGGGTCGCCAGCAGGTTCGCGAGGTACCCGGCCTCGTCGCCGTTTCCGAAGTCGCGCGCCTGACCGGCAAGCATCGGTGTGTCGACGTCGGCGGGGCACACGCTATTGGCCCGAACCCCTTGCGGCGCCAGCTCGAGGGCGAGAGACCGGACGAGGCCGTTCACGCCGAACTTCGACGCGCAGTAGATCGCCGCTCCCGGCCCCCCGACGAGTCCGTAGTCGCTGGAGATCGCCACGATGCATCCCCGGCTGGCGACGAGGGCCGGGATCGCCGATCTGCACGCGAAGAACGTTCCCTTGAGGTTCACGTCGATCGTCCGGTCCCATTGCGCCTCGGTCATCTCGACACTGGGGCCCTCGACCCACACGCCGGCAGCGGTCACGAGCACGTCGATGCGGCCGTGGCGCTCGAGGGTGGTCGCGACGATGCGCTCACAGTCGTCGACCGACGTGACGTCGGCGGCGATCGTGTCGACTCCGGTGACGTCGCGAACCGCATCATCGAGCGCGCTCGGCCTGAGGTCGGCCAGCACCACGGTCGAGCCGGCGCCGGCGAACCGCTCCGCGATCGCGCGACCCATGCCGCCCGCGCCCCCTGTGATCACCACGACCCGCGATCCGTCGGTCACCGCTAGTCCCCCGTCGAGCCGTCGATCGCCTCGCGCATGATGTCAGCGTGGCCGAGGTGGCGTGCCGTCTCTTCGATCATGTGCACGAGGATCCATCGCAACGACATCGTGCGCCCCCGCGGGCTCGTCACGGTGTCGCCGAGCGAAGCTGCAGCGACGATCGCACGCGCTCGTTCGCACTCGTCGCGGTACAGCGCGGCGATCTGTTCGGCACTCTCGCCGGGCTCGACACGCCAGTCCGCGTCGGGGTCCTCGTCGGTCCAGGGGAACGGAACGTCCTCGCCGTCGAACACGCTTCGGAACCAGTACCGCTCGACGTAGGCGAGGTGCTTGAGCATGCCGAGCAACGTGAGCCCGCTCGGTGTCATCACCTGCCGCAGACCGTCGTCGTCGAGGTCGGCGACCTTCCGGAGCATCACTGCACGTAGGTAGTCGAGGAATCCCGTGAGGACCTCCGCTTCGTCGCCCTCGTACGCGGCTCCCTCGTCGAGCGCCGGCATCGGCAAGGGGCTCACGACGCGCCGTCCACGTGTGGGAAGACGCGCTCGGCGAGCACGTCGAGCATCTCGAGGTCGTCGAACAACTCATGGTTGAGCATGATGCGCTGCACCCCCGCTTCCGCATACTGGTTGAGCCGCTCGACGGCTTGGTCGGCCGAGCCCACGACGCAATGGGCGCGCAGCTCGTCGAGCTCGTCCTCGAACCTCGCCACTCGCATCGCGCGTCGCCTCGCCGCTTCGATCACCCGCATCGCGTCGGCTTCGGTTTCTCCGACGTAGCACCACGTCATGACCGAGGTCGTAAGCGTGTCCTGTGAACGTCCGTCTGCGTCGAGGCGATCTCGCACGCCCCCGAAGCGTTCGCGGGCCTGGTCGGGGGAGGGCCCCACCGTGTTGAACTCGTCGGCCCAGCGCGACACGAGCTCGGCGACGCGCGGACCACCGTTGCCCCCCACCACGATCGGGGGGTGCGGGTGCTGGATCCCCTTCGGAGCGAACGCCACGTCCTCGAGTTGATAGTGCTTGCCGTGGAACGAAAAGCGGTCGTCGGTCAGGAGGCCGTGCACGATCTCGAGCTGCTCTGCCAGCATGTCGAACCGCGTGGCGACCTCGGGGAACCCGAATCCATGAGTCCGATGTTCCTCTTCCCACCAGCCGGCCCCCATACCGATCTCGACCCGCCCGTCGCTCACGCGATCGACCGTGACCGCGGCCTTCGCGAGGACGGCCGGAAGCCGAAAGGTCACGGGGGAGACCATCGTGCCGAGCCGGATCGTCTCGGTCGAGGCGGCGAGCGCGGAGAGCATCGTCCACGCATCCGAGGACCCGCGGTCGCGAGCGCGATGGCGCATCACCGAGAGGTAGTGGTCGGAGGTGAAGATCGCCTCGAAGCCGAGCCGCTCGGCGGCGCGGGCCGCGCCCAGCCAGTCGGGCCACGTGACGCCTTCCTGGCCTTCGAGCATCAGGCAGAACCGCATGGGCGCGTAGCATAGCCGCGATGTCGAACCCTCCCGCGACGCCGTCGGCCGGAGCACCCTCGGCGCGGCCCGACGCGCACGGTCGTCACCTGACCGAGCCGGAGCGAGCGATGCGGGCATCGCTCGCCGGTCTCGCGCTCGGCGTCTTCCTACGGCTGGTCAGTCGGCGAAGAAGCGCCTGATACCCACGGCCACGGCGCGGCCGACCTTGTCGGCGAACATCGGGTCATCGATCGATGCCGCCTCCCGGTCGTTCGAGAGGAAGGCCGGCTCGACCTGCACGGCAGGCATGCGCGTTTCCCGGAGCATCGTGATCGACAGCGCGAGCAGACGCCCGCGCGTGCCGAGCGCGGCCTCGACCTCTTCGAGGATCAGCTCGGCGAGCAGCATGCCGGCAGGCGAATGCGTGCGATCGCTGCCGAAGTACGACACGGTCGGACCCGAAGCACTGGGCGGTCCGGTCGCGAGCTCGATCGAGACCGTCATGCTTGCCCCGATCGCGTTGGCCTCGCGGGCGCGTTCGGTCGGACCGAGCGGCTCATCTCGAGCTCGCAGCAACGTCGGCTTCGCGCCCATCGCCGCGAGCTCGTCGTGCAGGGTCTCAGCGATCGAGTAGGTGCAGCCGCTGCCTCGCTCGCCCGGATCGCCTGGGTCGATCGCGAGCACCTGTCCCTCGATCGATGCCCGGGTCGTCCGCAGTTCCTCGGCCTCGCGCACCAGTGCTCTGCCGGGGCCCGATTCGAGCGGACGCATGCGCTGAAGCGTTGCGATCGCGTGCAGTCCCACGATCCCGTCCGGCTCCTCGCCCACGTTGCGTTGGAACTCGCGCATGGCGGTTTCGGTGTTGCTCCCGAACATGCCGTCCTCGCGGCCGGCGTCGAAGCCCAACGCATTCAGTTTGCGCTGCAACTCACGCACGTCGTCGCCGCGGAAGAAGGGGGCATGGAGATACAGCGTGCGGTCGCCGAGGCGGTAGCCGGCCTCCACGAGCTGACCCCAGGTGTCGGGCCCGACCAAGCCGTCGACCCGCAGGCTTCGACGCGCCTGGAACTCGCGGACGGCGCCTTCGGTCGAGGGGCCGAAACGCCCACCGAGCTCATCGGGGTCGATCGTGAGGTCGAGCCCGACCAGCCGCTCCTGGATGTCGGCGACGCCCGGACCCTCGTCGCCGAGGTGGTAGATACGCACGCGTCGAGTCTGCCCCCCACCGGCGCCGAGCGGCAACCGGGGGGAGTCCGGCGATGCCGCTCAGGCGAGATGCGGCTCGATGTCGCGCAGGATCGCGTCCTTCGGCTTGGCTCCGATCACCCTCGCGACTTCCTGACCGCCCTTGAACAGGATCAGGCTCGGGATGCTCATCACGCCGTACGTGCGCGTGGCTTGTGGGTTCTCGTCGATGTTGAGCTTCATGACCGTGAGCGCCTCGCCCTTGTCTTGGCCGATCTCCTCGACGACCGGGGAGACCATGTGGCAGGGCACGCACCAGTCGGCCCAGAAGTCCACGAGCACGGGGGTCTGGGAGTCCAAGACCGATGTCTGGAAGCTCTCGTCGGTCACACTGTTCACGTTCGCCATCGTCGTTCGCTCCTCGTTCGATCGGTACGTCAGGCGCCTGTGTGCGCCATCTCCTCCAAGAACCGCTCGGCGTCGATCGCGGCCTTGCAGCCTTGACCGGCAGCCGTGACGGCCTGCTTGTAGATCGTGTCGGTGACATCTCCGGCCGCGTACACGCCGGGCACGCTCGTATCGGTACGTGGTTCGGCCACGAGCACGTAGCCGTTCTCGTCGAGATCGACCTGTCCCGCGAACAGGGCGGTATTGGGGTCGTGCCCGATCGCCATGAACACGCCGTCCGTGGCCATCTCGCGCTCCTCGCCCGTGACGGTGTCGGTGAGGCGAACACCGGTGACCGCCCCCTCGCCGAGGATCTCGGAGACGGTCGTGTTCCAGACGACCTCGATCTTCGGATTGGCGAGCACGCGCTCCTGCATGATCTTCGAGGCGCGGAACTCGTCGCGACGGTGCACGATCGAGACCTTCGATGCGAACTTCGTGAGGAAGGTCGCCTCTTCCATCGCGGAGTCGCCGCCGCCGACGACCACCAGCTCGCGATCGCGGAAGAAGAACCCGTCGCACGTGGCGCAGGCGCTCACGCCTCGGCCGCGGAGCTGCTCCTCGCCCGGCACGCCGAGCCAGCGTGCGCTGGCGCCGGTCGAGATGATCACGGTCTGGGCGCTCCACGTCTGGTCGCCGGCCTTGACCGTGAACGGCCGGCTCGAAAGATCGACGTCGGTCACGTGAACCGGCAGGATCTCCGCGCCGAACCGGGCGGCCTGTTTCTCGAACCGCTCCATCAGCTCGGGCCCCAACAGACCGTCGGGGAACCCCGGGTAGTTCTCCACGTCGGTGGTGAGCATGAGTTGCCCTCCGGCGTCGAGCCCCTTGAGCACCAGCGGGGCCAGGTTCGCGCGCGCCGCGTAGAGGGCGGCCGTGTAGCCGGCCGGCCCCGAACCGATCACGATCACCTTGTGTTCGTCTGCCATGAGCAAGAATCCTCCCACAGCCAGGAACGCTGGAGCATTCCCGTACATGCCCGCTCGACCGAAGGAGGTGCTACAGGCTGGCTGACGAGTAGGACAGGATCGAGCAGTCCTCGACCGCCGCCACCCAGATCGATGCGGTGTCGGCCGGCGTGCCGGCGCCAGGGCCCTCGATGACGTAGCCGAGGAATGCCGGGGTGCCCTCGAACCGCGCTTGGCCGATCCGCACGATCTCGCCCGGGAACCCCGGGAACGCCCGCTCGAGACATCGCACCGCTCGCGCCGAGCGCTGCGGGCCGGCGATGCGGAGCTGATCGGGTGCCGCAACCGCCGAGGCTTCGCCCGCCGGCGCTCCTTGATCCTCGGCGCTGATGCCATCCGCACTCTCGCCGGCCGCCTGACCGGTCTGCGTCGCCGCGAACGAGGCCGCCGCATCCTCCAACGAGGCGCTGTCGTAGTCGGTTCCGTCGAGCTCGAGTCGGAGGGGGATGTCGGACCGGGCACCGTCCGCACCTGCCGCGGCGTCGGCAGCGGTAACCCCGGTGTCGCCGGATGAGCCCCCGAGCCGGGGAATCGCCAGCGCCACGAGCGCCACGACGGCGGCCGCCGCGAGGAGTGGCGCGGCCTTGGACCAGCGCGAGCGCGCCACCGGAGTTGGCTCGGCCAGCTCGGCGACGCGGTCGGGGGAGAACTGGGCCGCGATGTCGGGAGCCTCGGGGGCGGGCAGAGCCCGGAGGGCTTCCCGGGCGGCCCTCGCCACTGCCACCTCATGCCGACAGCGCGCGCACGAGCGCAGATGCTCGTCGACAACGGCGCGGTCGCTGGGGTCGAGCGCACCGTCGACGAAGGGCGCGAGTCGATCGACGGGGTGGGTCACGGTTCTTGCTCCGACGGTCTCGAGCGAGCCGGGGGTTCCCCAGTCGCGAGGTCGATGCCCATCGCGGCGGCCAGCGCGAGACGTCCGCGATGCACCCGGGACTTTACGGTGCCGATCGGCACGTCGAGCACGTGCGCGATGCGGTCGTAGGCCATGTCCTGCACGTCGGCCAGCACCAGCGCCACGCGGAACTCCTCGGGGATGGTGGCCAGCGCGGCCGCGACGTCCCGCGTACCGGCGACCTCGTCGGCATGGTCGAGCACCGGCGGTCCGGGCTCGCGCTGGGTGCCGTCATCGGCAGCGATGTGCAGCATCGGTCGACGCCGCTTCTTGCGGAGCTCGTCGTAGCAGGCGTTCAGCGCGACGCGATGCAGCCAGGTCGTGAACGCGGCGTCCCCTCGGAAGCTGTCGAGCTTGCGCAACACCGCGATGAACGTGTCCTGCGCGACGTCGGCTGCGGCGTCGGCGTCGCCGAGCACGCGGAGGCACAGCGAATAGACGCGCTGCTGGTGTCGCCGTACGAGGTCGGTGAAAGCGTCGGGCTCACCCGCCCGGAAGCGACGGACGAGGTCTTCGTCGCGCTCGGCGTCGCTCACGCCCTCGAACGCTACACGTTCGATCTGCCGTTGGTCTCGCGAACGACCACTTCGGTGTATTCGGCGGTCGGGCCGAAGCGTCCCGCGAGGAGCGTGTTCGCCGTCGTGCGAAGGGTGACGGTCACCCGCCCCGTCGCGCTGTCGACAGCACACGCGTTCTTCCCGAGCTTGAGCTTCGGATCTTGGGCCTCGACGCTCGCCGCGACGGTTTCGCAGGTCTTCAGCACGCTCCGGCCCTGCGTCTGGAAGGCGGCTGCGCCGTCGCTCGCGGCTTCGGTCGCAACCGACGAGAGGTGCAGCGTCGCTCGGGCGATCGACACGGCGTCGACAACCCCGACGCCGAGCACGGCGACGATCAGCAGCCAGAGCATGGCCGCCTTGCCGATCAGGCCCGCCTGCGCGGCGAGTCCGGTGTCGATGTGGCGCTGCGTGCTGCTCATCCGCTGAACCTCCTGCGCACCGCGCTCATCACATCATCGACCTCCTCGATCCCCAACATGAGGGCCGCGGCGAGATACACGCCGACGCCCGCGACGACGGCGAGGCCGACCTGCACGAGCCGTCCGAGCACGGACGCCCCATCGACCAGCGAAGCGCTGCCTGTTGCGACGAGCCACGCCGCGAGCGCAGTCGCCGCCGCGGCCGGCACCGCTCGCGCGATCGTGCGCCAGATACGGGCTCCATCGATGGACGAGATCTTGGTCCTGAGCACGACCAGGCCGACCACGGTCGCGAACACGTAGGACACCGCGTGACCGAGCGCGAGGCCGGGCACGTCCCACCCGATCGCGCGCACGAGCACCACGTCGACCGCGACCGTCACGATCGCGGCGCCGACGTTCACGAATGCCGGAGTTCGGCTGTCCTGGGTCGCGTAGAAGGTGCGCGTGATCAGCTGGAACGCCGAGAAGAAGGGCAGTCCCACGGCGAATCCTTGCAGGGTGCGCGCGATCAGCCTGGCGTCTTCGAGGTTCGCTTGCCCGTGCTCGAGCAGTAGGGACACGATCGGCTCAGCGAGCACGAGGAAGGCGAACGCCGCCGGAACGATGACGACCACGGTGTCCCGAAGACCGAGCGAGAACCGGTCTCGCACGCCCACGAGATCGCCGCCGCTCCACCGATCCGCCATCGCAGGCAGCAACGCCGTGAAGATCGAGACGGCGAAGATCGAATGCGGCAGCAGGAAGATGATGAACGCCGTGGCGTAGATCTGGAACCGCGCCACGCCGATGCCACCGGCGAGCACGTTGATCGCGAGGTACGCGGCCTGGTTGGCCGCGACATAGACGAGTACCCAGCCGGAGAGTCGAACGATGCGGCGGATCCCTGGATGCCCCCACCCGCCCGCGAGTCGCCATCGGAACCCGGTGCGGCGGAGGGAGGGCCACAGCGCCACGGTCATCGCGACGACCCCGAGCGTCGTGCCGGCGCCGAGCAGGGTCTTCTCGAACCCCGTGATGCCGACCACTGATGGGGCGCTCGAGCCGTCGGCCCGGATCGTCGCGTAGGCGGCGAAGGTTGCGATGACCACGAGGTTGTTGAGGATCGGGACGAACATCGGCGGCCCGAACCGGCGCTCCGCATTGAGCAACCCCCCGGCGATCGCGGCGATCCCGTAGAAGACGACCTGCGGCATGAACCACCGAAGCAGGAAGACGCCGAGATCGATCTGTGCGGCTCGGTCGGGTGCATCCGAAGCCACGAGGTACAGGCGCATGATCTGCGGCGCGAACACGATGCCGACCGCCGCCACGGCCGCCAGCATCACGAGCGCGAGCGTCAGCACGCGCCGTCCCAAGTCGAACGCTCCCTCGCGTCCGTGCCGGCGCTGATGATCGACGAACACCGGCACGAACACCGACGTGAGGATGCCGCCGAGGATCAGCTCGTAGACGATGTTGGGCGTGGTGTTGGCCCTCGTGTACACGTCGCCGAGCGCGCCGACCGTGACGCCGAGCGCTGCCGTCTGAGCCGCGATGCGCACGTAGCCGGTGAGTCGAGACAGCGTGGTGCCGACCGTCATCAGCGCCGTATTGCGAACGTAGGCGCCCGTCGTGTCGGCGGGCAGCTGCGGCGCCTGGTCCCGCTCGGGTTGCCGTTCCGGCATCACTGCTTCGGGCGTCGGATCAACCTCCTCGACCACAACAGCAGCAGCAACACACCGGCACCGATCGTGATCCACAGCGCCATGCCATTGACCGCCGTCGTGCGCACCGCGAGGTTCTGTTCCTCACCGAGATCGCGGCCCGACGGCGCCCGTGTCTTCACCCTGATCGTCTGAGGGCCTCCCGCCTTGGCCACCACGTCGAACGTCACGATCTCGTCGGGGCCCTCGAGGGTGACCGTGCGTTGGAAGCCGCCAGGGAACTCGAAGGACGCCGAGCGCAGCACGACCTGCACCGTGAGCGGGGTGGGGCCCGGGTCGCCCATGCGCAGCGGGATCGAGCCCTCGCTCGACGTCAACAGGAACGCCTGCTGCACGTCGGGCAGCACGCCTCGGAAGATCGAGCCGGTGGCTGCGTTCACCTGGTCGTACCAGCGCCTCCCGACGACCGGCGTGCTCACGTACTCGCCCGCCTCGGCGTACAGGAGGTTGCGATCGAGACGGCCCGGCTGCGCGCTCGGCCCCGCGAGCATCGACCGGTAGGCGGCGACGTTGCGACGCTGATCGCGGATCGCATCGACGTAGTCGCGGGGGAAGCGGGCAAGCGACGGCGAGACCGTGGCGCCGGTCTGCACCGGATTCACCTGCACGGCGAAGTCCCGAGCCCGCGAAGGGCGCAGGAACGAGGCCTCGGAGAGCCGGCGGACCAGCGGAGCCCACATGTCGGCCGGAAGCGTCGACGGCATCGCCACAGCGACACCGCGGATCGTCTCGGTGCCGTCGGGTTGCAGGCCCGGCACGGGCTGCTCGCGCCAGATCGTGGCGAGCTCGCCGAGCACCGCCTGGCCGGCCCGGACCGGGTCGGCGAGCAGCGTGGGGTCGGCCAGCAGGCCCTGCACGCCCGGATCGGGCAGCACGAGTTCGAGAATCTGACCGTCCGACGTCGTCACGGTGGCCGTGGGGAGCGGCGCGAAGTCGTTGGGCTGCGCCGGGCGCTCGACGGTGTCCGATCGCGCCAGCACGGTGGTGCTTCCTCGCTCGGCGAGCCACTGCAGGCTCGGCTCGTCGAGCGCCCCCTGCGCCGGGGCGGCGGTCGCCGCCGATGGGTGGCGCCCGAGCCGCTGCGATACGACCGCCTCGCCCGATGACTGTTGGCGATCGAGGTCGGGCGCAAGCCCCCCCGACGCCAGCGATGGCAGCAGTGGCGCCGCGAACGGCATGGCGACGAGCTCCACGTTCGGCTCGGCCACGAGCGATCGTAGGTTCGCGAGCAGCGCGGCCGCGTGGGTCGCCGGCGGCTCGTCTTCGGGCACCGCCTCGCCCGAGGCCCGCTCGTAGCCGTCGGACATGCGGGCGAGCTGGTCGATCACGGCGGGCATCACGACGACGTCGACGTCGACCCCTCCGTCGTCGAGCGATGCGGCGGCGCGAAGCGTCGACACCTGCTGTGTCAATGCTCCTTGCGGCCCGATCGCGTCTTCGAACGCCGCATCGGCGAGACGGCCGTGGGGATCGAGGGCGACGGGAGCGGCGAACTCCGCCCACCACGCGAGCTTGATCGGCACATCGGGTGTGCGCACCAGGTTCACCAGCGGCGTATCGATGTGAGCGACCGCGGTACCCTCGCTGCGCAGATCGATCCGTGCCGGGTAGACGAGCGAGTCGACGTCGCTGACGCCGTCGATCTCGCTCAGGTCCACGGAGATGCGGAACTCGCGGGTCTCGTCCGCTTCCAACGTGCCTTCCTGCGCGAACGTGTCGACGTAGATCAGGGTGCCCACGGGGCCATCGACGAGCGAGGATTCGTAGTCGACCCTCGATCTGATCGCGGGACCGATGATGAAGCCCGCCGCGAGCTCCCCCAGGGGCCCGTCGCCGAGGTTCTCTGCTCGGAACGTGATCGTGACCACGGGCTTGGCCAGCGTGGTGATCGGTGTCTGGGCTCGCAGCGTCAAGGCCACGGCAGGTTCCTGGGCTGTGGCGGGAGACACCCCGCTCAGCGCGGTCGTGGCGACCAGCGCGAGCGGCAAGAGCGCGCCGAGCGCGCGGAAGATTCTCATGGCGGAGCCCCATCGTAGCCGCGGGGGGGTCAGCGCCCGAGCAGCTCCATGGCTTCGGACACGCCATAGGCGGCGGCCACCACGAACAGGAAGCCACCGACCAGCACACGCAGGGTGCGTTCGTGTGCCCCCAGCGCGATCGTCGCCCCAAGACGCGCTCCCGGGACGGCGCCGACCGTCACGACCAGGAACAGGGCCCAGTCGATGTGGCCGAGCGCGGCGTGCGTGATCGTTCCCGGGATCACGAGCGCGACGATCGCGAGCAGCGACGTGCCGAGCGCGCGTTTCAGCGACATGCCGAGCCATCCGGCGAGCATCGGCACCATGACGAGTCCACCGCCGATGCCGAGCAGGCCGCTGGCGAACCCGGCGACCAGCCCGACCCCGATGTACATCGACGGCGTGGCCACGAAGGTCGGCCCTCGCCGGTCGCGCGATCCCCGCAGGATCCCCGCCGATTGATAGGCGAGCAGAACCGCGGTGACCACGAGCAGGAAGTGCGTGTCGACGACGTCGGTGAGCAGCGCGCCGAAGATCGCCGAGAGCACGCCGGGCCCGATCATCCACGCGGCGGCCCGCATGTCGAGCTCGCCGGCCCGTCG
>JAOUEA010000241.1 GCA_029858935.1 Actinomycetota bacterium | reverse complement strand
GCACACGACCGGGTCGACCTGAGCTGGACCGGGTCCACCGACAACGTCGCGGTCGACGGCTACGAGATCGTCCGAGACGGACAGGTCATCGACACCGTGGGCGTGCAGACGGTCTACACCGACACGACCGTGTCGGCATCGACGAACTACACCTACACGGTGCGAGCGTTCGACGCGGCGGGGCTGTTCTCCCCGCCGTCCAACGGGGCCGGTGTCACGACGCCGGCGTTCTCGCCGGTCGTGTTCTCCGACGACTTCGAGTCCGGAGGTCTGTCGAGTTGGACCACGGTCGACGGCATGGTCGTCCAGCAGCAGGCGGTGCATGCCGGGGGCAACGCGGCCCGGGCATCGAGCACCGGGGCGGCCGCCCAGGCCCAGGTCCAGCTCGGCCAGACCGAGTCCGACCTCTACTACCGGACCTGGTTCAAGCTCGAGAGTCAGGCCAACAACAACGTCTACCTGATGAAGTTCCGCACGGCGAGCGGTTCGTCGTTGGTCGGTGTCTACGTGAACTCCAACGGCTCGCTGCGATATCGCAACGACGTCGCGGGGTCGACCACCACCAGCAACACGTTCGTGACCCAGGGGGTCTGGCACGAGCTGCAGGTTCGCCTGCGCACCGGCGCGGGGCGGGTCGAGACCTGGCTCGACGGCAACCCCGTCGCCCAGCTCACGAAGAACGAAGCCGTGGGCTCGACCCCGACGGGCCGGCTGCAGCTGGGGGAGAACTCCACCGGCCGCACGTTCAGCGTGGCCTTCGACGACGTGGTGGCCTCGCGGCAACCGGCCTAGTCGGCGCGGCTTCCCCAGGGGTCCGGCCGCCGGGTCACCCGGCGCGCCGGACCTCTCGGCGGAGGACGTCGAGGTACGTACCGTGGCCGGAGCGACTCCGCCATTCCCTCGCGCTCTCGACGGCCGTGCCCTCGCCCCACTCGTTGAAGGTGGTGACGAGACGGAACGTCACGCGGGTGTTCATCATGCGCCGCACATCGCGGCGCCACCGATCCAGGTTCCTTCCGAGCCGGGGTGAGGCTTCGTCGGCCTTCCAGAAACCCGGGGAGACCGAGTACGAGTATGGGCGTTGGTCGTCAGCGGCCACCGCGGGCGCGTACTGATGCCAGGCGTCGGGCTGCGACGCGCACGCTTCGAACCCGCTGAAGGCCTTCAGCACGACGAAGGCACCGAGCGCTGAGGCCCCGCTCCACCGGTCGGCCATCTCACACCCGTCGCCCGGCTCGGCATAGACGAACACGACGAATCGGCCGCCGATGCGCAGGAAGTTCCGGTCGGTGCCGAATCGAGCCCCGATGCTCGCGAGATCGGCGGCGATCTGCGCGGACGACGGATCGCCCTGGCCCTCGCCCTCGTGATACACGGACCATCGGAAGCCGCGGCCGTCCGTCGACCGCAGGAGAGGGGTGATCCGTCGGTCGGTCCGTGTGCCCCTGCCCCACCACGACGCGATGCCCGCCTGCATGCCCGCCCATCGCATCGCGTCGAGGTGCGCTCGCCGAACGGATGCGCGGTCGAGGTCGTAGCGCCCGAGCGACGGGCGGAACTGCGTGTACGGGTCGATGCCGCCTTGATCCCAGGCCTCCGGGAACCACGGGTAGTAGAAGGAGGCGAGGATCGGCGGCCGTGGCTGCCGGTCTCGCCACTCGCACGTGCGGCCGAGCCGATCGCGCCGGTCGCCGCATACGTCCGGGCCCGGACCGCCGTTGAGCGCGTCGAGCCCGGGACCGCCGACCACCAGGTCCTTGCCAGGGCCGCCTGCGATGTCGTCGCTCCCCGAACCACCGAAGAGCAGATCGGCGCCACCGCCTCCGCACAGCACGTCGCGGCCCCCGAGTCCCCGCACGACGTCGTTGCCGCCGCCGGCGTCGATGACGTCGGCGCCCGACGTTCCGACGAGCACGTCGCGTCCGGGTGTGCCCTGAATGCTCACCGAGCCGCCGCAGGGATCTGCCTGTGCGGTGGCCACCGTCAGGGTCGGGAACACAGAGAAGAACAGGGCCGCCACGAGCAGCGACGATCGAACGATCCGCGGGGAAGGGGTCGGGGGGACCGCCCATCGCGGCGTCGGGGGCTCGGCCGGGGCCGTTCCCTTCCGTCGAAACACCACGTCGGAGCCTACACGGACATGGGCTCCCCGGCGAGGGTGCGCCGCGCGGTGGCGGCTTGCCCGCGCTGCTTCATCGAGGCTCCGGAAGCGCCGATGAAGGAAGCGCCCATGGAAACCGTGCGTGACACCCCTGCCAGTCCTCCGTCGGACGGCCTCACCGGGGCTCTGGCGACGATCGGCAATGGCGCCGCCGTCAGAGCTGGTTCGAGGGTCCTGATCACCGCCTGTACGTTCATGACGACGGCGCTCGTGGTCCGAGCCACGGGCGCCGAGCGATATGGCGCGCTCGCGTTCGGCCTCTCCATGGTGGGCTTGATCGCCGGCCTGTTCGCCGGACTCGGCACAGCATCGACGCGCTCGATCGCGGCCGCACTCGCGAGGGGTGACCGGCCCGACCATGTGATCCGGGCGCTGAGCGCCGTCGTGATCGTCATGACCGGCCTCGGCGCTGCCGGGCTCCTTGCGGCCGTCGCCTTGACGCAACGACAACTCGACGCTTCCGACGTCTGGGTCTTGGGAGCCTCCATGGGCGTCCTTCTGCTCGGGCGTATCGCCGCCACCGCCGGTTCCTCGGTGGCCCGCGGGGTCGGGCGCGTAGGTCTGATGGAGATCCCTCCCACCGTCGAGGTGGGAGCGAAGCTGGTGCTCGTGGTCGCCCTGCTCGTCGTGGCGGGGCGTCAAGGGTGGGTATCGCTGGCGGTCGTGTATGCGGGCGCGGGGCTGGCGGCGACCGTGGCGGCTGTGGCCGTCGTGCGACGGGCGCTCGGCACCCTCGGCGTGATGGCACCCTCGCCGAGGGCCGGCGTCGACCTGGTGCGGGTCACGGCCCCCTACGTGGTCGGCGCGGTTGCCTATCGCCTGGTCCACGGGTTCGATGTCGCGGTGCTCGGCGTGTTCCACCCGGGCGCGGCCGTCGGCTCGTACGCGCCAACGCTCGCGTTGGTCGAAGGCCTGGTCATGCTCGTGCCCGGACTGCTGTCGGCGATGTTCGTCACCGTCGCGACGGGCCTGCACGAGACGGGCGATCGCAAGAGCTTCGGCGACGTCTACCTCTCGGTGAGCAAGGTCTCGGTCGTACTGGCGATGCCGGCATTCACCGTGCTCGCGATC
>JAOUEA010000051.1 GCA_029858935.1 Actinomycetota bacterium | reverse complement strand
TACACGCGGGAGAGGGAGCGCACGGAGGCGCTCCCTCTCCCGCGTGTTCTCCTCGATATAGGGACGATCCTCCGGCATGCCTCCGGGAGGATATCGGCTGACGAACCGAGCCGGCGCCGGCGGTCTGATGGGCGGTGCGCACGTGACGGGCGAGGGGCGGCGTCTAGGTCGTCGACCCGAGGACAGGCTCTGCCACCTCTCGGAGCCGGCAGGCTGAGAGTACGGCTACGTGCTCGGATGCGCAGCCATGCTGATGCCCGACGTCGCGAACCGAGTCTCGGCCTCTCGTTGTGCTGGCATCGCCCGAAGACGTCCGCTCGAGCGTCGCGTGGAGACTCAGGCCCTGCTCGACGGACCCCAAGGCGGGCACGATGATGAATCGGCGGAACGACTCCAGGAGGGACGGACCATGAAGGTATTCGTCGCAGGCGCGACCGGCGCGATCGGGATCCGCGTGGTCCCTGCGCTCGTGCAGAAGGGGCACCAGGTGATCGGCGTCACGCGCACGCCGGCGAAGGCGGAACAGCTTCGGCAGCTCGGCGCCGAGCCAGTCGTCGTCGATGCGCTTGACGAAGTCGGCGTGAAGGACGCGGTCGCCGCCGCAGCGCCGGAGGTCGTGGTGCACCAGCTCACCGCGATCCCCCATACGATCGATCCCCGCACGCTCGACCGACAGTTCGCTGAGACGAATCGGCTGCGGACCGAGGGAACCGACCACCTGCTCGAGGCGGCGCGCAGCGCGGGCGTGCGCCGCTTCGTCGCGCAGAGCTTCGCGATGTGGGTCTATGCGCGCGCCGGCGGCCCGGTCAAGGCCGAGAACGACGAGATCGGGACCGATCCGCCTGCCAGCGTGCGTGAGACGCTCGAGGGCATCCTCCACGTCGAGCGCGCACTCGCCGGCGCGCCCGATATCGAAGGGGTGGCGCTTCGCTACGGCATGTTCTACGGCCCCGGGACGTCGATCGGAACGAGTGGCTCGATCGTCGAGATGGTGCGGAAGCGCCGTTTCCCGATCGTCGGACGTGGGAGCGGGGTCTGGTCGTTCATCCACGTCGACGATGCAGCCGCCGCCACGGTCGCGGCGATCGAGGGTGGCGATCCCGGCATCTACAACGTCGCCGACGACGAGCCCGCGCCCGTGGCGACGTGGGTGCCCGACCTCGCCGACGCGATCGGCGCGCCGCCGCCGCGTCGGGTGCCGGTGTGGCTCGCACGAGTCGTGGTGGGTGCGACCGGCATCGCGATGATGACCGAGGTGCGCGGCGCCTCGAACGCGAAGGCGAAGCGCGAGCTCGGCTGGCAGCTCCGGTTCGCCTCGTGGCGGCAGGGCTTCCGATCCGGGCTCGGGTGAGCGACACATGAAGAGGAGCGAAGGGGGATCTCGTGCGGGACCCCCACCTCGGTCCGGCACGGTCCGCGCGTACCGCAGCAGCGACGAGGATGCCGTGATCGACTTCTATTGGCGCCGCGGGTTCGTCGAACACGACCGCCAGGTCGATGAGGGAACCGGGTTGCCGGTATGGATCATGCGGCTGGCATGACGCACGCGTGGGGACGCCGCCCTTTTGGTTTGACCCGCGTCAGGCGGACCGGGGACCGCTGCCGCCATGGGCCGTCGAGATCTCGCCGATGATGCGGGTGAGATCCTGCGGGCGCGACCACATCGGCCAGTGGCTCGTCGGCATGTCGACGTAGGTGACGGTGCGCAGCTCGACCAGCCCCGCGAGCCACGCGTGGCCTTCCTTCACCGCGCCTCTTGGTACTGCTGGGAGGTGAACGCGGTACAGATCACGGTGCTCGGCACATCGAGGCGGGCGTCGTTCGAGAACTGCGGCGCATCGCGGATCGCGCCGCCCGGCTCTGGCACCGCGCGCCGCCAGAACACGTCGAGCTGCTCCTCGCTGATGCCGTCGAGGTTCTCCTCTTGCGCGAGCTCCTCCCGCGGCGGCAGCGGTTTCTCGACCGCCTGGAAGCCGGGGTCGAGCGCACCGGTACCCGGACCCGTGTCGACGTAGACCATGCGGGCGATCAGCTCGGCGACGCGGTCGCTCGCGACGTAGCCGGGCAGGCCCGCACCGCTGTGCACGGCGAGCACGACGGGCGCTCCGGCCCCCCTGACCGCGTCGCAGATCGCCTCGACGTGGTCGTCGAGCGAGATCGCGGATCGGTCGGCCTCGGCCGACTCGAGCCCGGGGAGCGTGAGCGCCGTAACGTCGTGGCCGTCGGCGCGCAACGCGTCGGCCACTTCGTTCCACGCCCACGCGTCGAGCCAGAACCCGGGAACGAGCACGATCGGTGCGGGCGTCATGCTGCAGACCCTATCGTCGGGCACCGACGACAGTCGGTGCGGCCGGGTATCTCATCAGGTCACGAGCGGTCCTTGAGCCGTTCGATGCCGTCGAGCATGAGGTCGAGCGCGAACTCGAACTCGAACTGATCGTCGCAGCCGGCACCGACGACCGATGTGTCGTCGTGGGAGATCGTCGAGAAGATCTCGTAGATGTACGGATAGGTGCCGGCCATCGCTTCCCACATCTGCGCCTCGGCCTCCGGGTCGCTGTCGCCGGAGTCGTTGAACAGCTCCTGGGCGAACCCGAACGTGCGGCTGCCCATCGTGTGCAGCACGTGATGGGTGAGCTCGAGCGAGAACCCCCCGGTGCGGAGCAGGCCGATCATGGAGTCCATGTACGCGAGCGCGACGGGGGTGGGGGCGGTGCGGGATTCCATCACTCTCGACGCCCAGGGGTGGCGGAGCAGGGCGCGGCGCGCCGACAGGATCCGTTCGCGCATCGCCGTCTTCCAGTCGGTGTCGGTGCGAGCCGGGTCGATCTCGCCGATGACGACGTCGACCAGGCCGTCGAGCAGTTCCTCTTTGTGGGCCACGTGGCGGTAGAGCGCCATCGGCACGACATCGAGGGCCTGCGCGAGCTTCCGCATGCTGAGGGATTCGATGCCTCCCCGATCGGCGAGGTCGACCGCGGTGCGAAGCACCCGCTCCCTGGTCAGCGGCACCCGCGCCAGCGCGCCGGTCTCCTCGATCTCGGTGCTCATCCGCTCACCTCCCCCGAACGGGTTCCGGGTTGACAAGTGTACGCCGTACACGTACGCTCTCACCACGTTAGTGTACGGCGTACACATAGGGTACGCACCGCGAACGACCGTGGAGGGATCTTCGATGAAAGCGATCACGCAGGACCGGTACGGCTCGACCGACGTGCTCGAGTTCAGGGACGTGGCCGAACCGGTGGTCGGGGAGAAGGACGTGCTCGTGCAGGTCAAGGGGGCGGGTGTCGATATCGGCGCGTGGCACGTCATGGCCGGCAAGCCGTACCTGATCCGCGTCATCGGCTTCGGACTGCGCGGGCCGAAGGTGCCCGGGCCCGGCCGTGAAATCGCCGGGGTCGTGGAGTCGATCGGCACGGGCGTGACCCGGTTCAAGCCCGGCGACGAGGTGTTCGGCACCGCCGACGGGGCGTTCGCGGAGTACGCGTCGGCGCCCGAGGAGCAACTGGCGCTGAAGCCGAAGAACCTCACGTTCGAACAGGCCGCCGTCGTGCCGATCTCCGGCGGCACCGCGCTGCAGGCCCTGCGCAAGGGCAACGTGCAGCCGGGGCAGAAGGTCCTGATCGTCGGAGCCTCGGGTGGTGTGGGCTCGTTCGCCGTACAGCTCGCGAAGGCGTTCGGCGCCGAGGTCACCGGCGTGTCCAGCACGGCCAAGATGGACCTCGTGCGGTCGCTCGGCGCCGACGACGTGATCGACTACACGCGCGAGGACTTCGCCGACGGCACACGCCACTGGGACCTCATCATCGATGCCGGCGGACGCCGCGCGCTCTCGCACCTGCGCCGGGCCCTCACCCGCAAGGGGACGCTCGTGGTCGTCGGCGGCGAGGGCGGAGGGGCCTGGCTCGGCGGCTTCGATCGCAACCTGCGGGCGGGCCTCGTGTCGATGTTCGTTCCGCAGCGCCTCACGATGCTGGCGTCGAAGGAGCGCGGTGAGGACTTCGACGTGCTGCGCGAGCTCATCGAGGCGGGCGACGTCACACCGGCCCTCGACCGGACCTTCCCGTTGATCGAGGCACCCGACGCGATCAGCTACGTCGCGGACGGGCGCGCTCGCGGCAAGGTCGCGATCACGGTGACCGCCTGACCAAGGGACCAGGGTCGAGACGATCGTGCAGGATCGGTACGGGTCGGCCGAGACATGTCGCTCGGATATGTGCCTCGGATATCCTCGCGGTGTCCTCGTGGACCGCTCCCGTTCGTTGACCGGGTGAGCGCGGCGAGGGCCGCCCCGAGCGAAGGAGCTCACATGGCTCAGTACCTGCTGTCCACCTACACGTCGGAAGGCGACGGTGGTCCGCCGCCGACGCCCGAAGAGATGCAGGCGTTCATGGAACGTGTCGCCGCCTTGGAGGCCGAGATGGACGCGGAGGGCGCGTTCTTGTTCGGGGGCGCGCTCCACGGTCCCGACGCGGCGACCGTCGTGCGTGGAGGCGATGCCGATCCGATCATGACCGACGGCCCGTTCGTCGAGGCCCGCGAGCACATCGCCGGGTTCTACATCATCGAGGCCGAGGATCTCGACGGCGCCCTGGCATGGGGGAGCAAGGTCGTGGGGGCGATCGGCCACCCGATCGAGGTCCGCCCGTTCCGCGCGACCGGACGCGTTCACGCGTGAACCATCTCGCCACCGCCGACGCGGGTGCCGTCGAGCGGGTCTTCCGCGAGGCGTACGGCGAGGCGGTGGCCACCCTGATCCGCACTGTGGGTGACATTACCCTGGCCGAGGACGCCGTGCAGGAAGCGTTCGTGGTTGCGACAGATCGATGGCCGACCGACGGCATCCCGGCGAACCCCGCCGGCTGGATCGTCACGACCGCGAAGCGTCGGGCGATCGACGTGATCCGTCGTTCGGCTCGCGGTCGGCACCTGCAGGAGGAAGCCGGGATCGCCACGGTCGCGGGGCTCGACCGATCTCCGGTCGACGAGCCCGGCCCGGTGCGGGACGACCGCCTCCGGCTGATCTTCACGTGCTGCCACCCCTCCCTGCGGAGGGAGCACCACGTGGCGCTCACGCTCCGGCTGCTCGGGGGGCTCAGCGTGGAGGAGGTCGCGCGTCTGTTCTTCGTCAGCGAGGCCGCGATGGCGAAGCGGCTGGTCAGGGCCAAGTACAAGATCAAGGCCGCGAAGATCCCCTACCGGGTACCCGAGGAGGCGGACCTGCCGGCCCGACTGCGGTCGGTGCTCTCGGTCCTGTCTCTGATCTACACCTCCGGCCTCGACGGCGAGGCCGGCGAGCCGCTGCGGACGGAGGCGATCCGGCTCACCCGGGAGCTCGTCGACCTCCTGCCGGACGAGCCCGAAGCCGCGGGGTTGCTCGCGCTGCTGCTCTTGAGCGAGTCGCGGGCCCCCGCTCGCTGCGTCGACGGCGACCTCGTGCTGCTGCAGGACCAGGACCGCACGGCGTGGGACCGCGAGATGATCGCGGAGGGCCACGCGATCGTGCGCGCATGCATCCGCCGGGGGAGGCCCGGCCCCTACCAGCTGCAGGCCGCGATCCAGGCCGTGCACGCCGCCGCGGCGACGTTCGAAGCGACCGACTGGCCCCAGATCGTCGCCCTGTACGACCAGCTGCTCGCGCTCTCGCCGACGCCCGTCGTCGCGCTGAACCGCGCGATCGCCCTCGCCGAGGTGTTGGGGCCCGCCGAGGGGCTCGCCGCCGTCGACGCGATCCCTCCGGGTTTGGAGACCTCTCACCTGCTGCACGCGGCCCGCGGCACGATGTTGCGAGAGCTGGAACGACCCGACGACGCGCTCGCGGCGTTCGAGCGAGCCGTCCAGCTCGCCACGTCAGACCCGGACCGGCGGTTCCTGACCGGACAGATCGACGCGCTGGCGGTCGACCGACGCTGATCGCTTCCGGGAGCGGATCGTCCTGCGGTATCGCTCGGAGCCCGTCGAGGATGACTCGAGGCCCGAGCTCTTCGGTGTAGTCGCGGAGCGGTTGCGCCCGTGCGCCTCGGAGCGCGACACTCCTGCGATGGATCACGTTCGGCGTTGGACCGAGTCTGACGAGGTCGTCGAGTTCGGCGGCGTGACCGAGGAGTTGATCTCGATCGGTGGCTTGACCGTGTCGCGCAGCGTCCAGCCACCGGGCTGGCATTGGCGGAAGGACTTCCAGCCGCTCGTGGGCGGCGACTGGTGCGAGGCGCATCACGTCGGCATCGGCTTGGAGGGCCACCAGGCCATCCGGCTCTCCGACGGCACCGAGTTCGAGCTGGGTCCCGGCGAGCTGTACGACATCCCTCCCGGGCACGAGGGATGGACGATCGGTGAGGACCCGTGCGTCATGCTCGAGTGGTCGGGCATGCGCAGGTGGGTCGATGGCTCGGGCAAGCAGAGGATGCTCACATCGCTGCTGTTCACCGACATCGTCGACTCGACGGCGACCGCAGCTCGCCTGGGGGACGTGCGCTGGCACGACGTGCTGTCGATGCATTACCACCAAGCCGGTGACGCGATCGAGCGCTTCGGAGGTCGGCAGGTCGCGTCGACGGGGGACGGTCTCCTCGCTGCGTTCGACGCGACCGCGGCCGCGGTACGGTGCGCGATCGCGCTCCGCGCGCTCGCCACGCAGCAGAGCCTTCGCATCCGCTCCGGCGTGCACGTCGGTGAGGTCGAGCGCGCAGGCGACGATCTCCGAGGGCTCTCGGTGCATGCGGCCGCCCGCGTGATGGCCGCGGCCGGCGCCGACGAGATCTTCACCACCGAGCCGACGCGCCTGTTGTGCCAGGGCGCCGGGATCACGTTCGAAGACGCCGGGGAGCACGAGCTGAAGGGCGTCCCGGACATGTGGCGCCTGTATCGGGTCATCCCGTGAGGGGCGAAGGCGATGTCGACAGCCATGCGTTCGACGCACGCATGAGGCGTGCCCTTCGGGTGGGTCGGTGGCAGATCGTGCGGGCCGTGGCCGTGGCGCCCACCGATCGAGTCCAATAGAGTCCGAGTGTCCTTCGGGTCGCCTGCCCGTCCGCCTCAAGGAGCTCAGCGTGGGCAGCGAGTCTCATCGCGACGACAGTCATCCCAAGCGCGAGCGTCGGTGGCGGACCTACGCTCTGCGGGTCGGTTCGAGCCCCATCACCGGCGTGGTCGCCTTCGTCGGGCTGCTGGCAAGCCTCGCGCTGCTCTTCGCCATCGTGACCATCGACCTGCCACGCCGAGGCCTCCTCGATCTGACGTTCGCCGGCGACGCGGGCACGGCGCGTCTTCTCGTCGACCGCATCGGCAGATCCGGGATGCGGGACGACGTTCGGCGGGCGATCCTCCTCGACACGGGCCTCATCGTCGCCTACCTGGTGGGCGGGGCAGCAGCCTGCCTCTGGGGAGGGGAGCGCTTGCTCGGGGGACGTCTCGAAGTCCGTTTGGGTGCCATCGCCGCGCTCGGAACGGCGGCGATCCTGGATGCCGTGGAGAACGCCGGGCTCTGGAAGATGCTCCAGGCCGACTTCGAACCGTGGTCGCTCGTCACCGCCGCCGTCGCATGGCCGAAGTTCTTCATCTTGGGTGCCGTGCTCCCGTACGCCCTCGTGGCGTTCGCGTTCCGCGCCTGGACGACGGCGGGCGCCGCCGAGCTGAAGCGGCGAGGGGCGAAGCAACGACGGTGGTCGCCGTCGCTGATCGCGCAGACTCCCCCGTCAGCGATCGCCGACCTGGGGGATCCACCCGAGATCGGCTCGATCCCGTCGTGGCGCGAGAGGGACTGGGTGCCGACGCCTGGCCGTGTGGGCATCTGTTGCTCCGGTGGCGGTATCAGATCGGCGTCGTTCAACCTCGGTGCGTTGCAAGCGCTTACGGAGCACTCGGTCGTACGCCGCGCCCGGTACATCTCGGCGGTCTCGGGAGGGTCGTACATCGCGTCGGCGCTGGTGGCGATCCAGCGTGAGACAGCTCGGGGAGGCCGAGGTTCGTTCTACGAGCAGGGTCGCGGCGCCTTCGAGCCAGGAACGCCCGAGGTTGCCTACCTCCGTCGGAATACGTCGTACATCGCGCCGTCGGGCATGAGCAAGCTCCTGCTCGTCATCCGGTTGCTGGGCGGGCTTGCCATCAATGTCGTGTTCGGGCTCCTGGCGTTGTTCATTGTCACGCGCCCGCTCGGCTGGATGCTCCGGATCCCGACCGTGCACGGGGAGTTCTTCTGCGGCCCCGACAACGTTCGGACGGTCGCCCTCGAGTGCGGCGAGATCGGTCGGCTGCATGTCACCGCCGCCCTCTGGCTGGCGGTGCTGTGGCCCGTGACGCTCGGAGCTGTGATCGGACTCGCTGCCATCGGGCGGAGATGGACATCGTTGTTCAGGTTCCGGGTCACCATCGGGGTGGCGGCCGTCCTCGCGATGCTCTCGATCGTGATGTTCACGACGCTGATCCTGTTGCCGTGGGTCGGCATCAACGTCCCGAAGGCGGTGCGTGCGTTGTTCGAGTGGTTGCCGCGTTTGAAGTCACCTGGCGAGGCGACCCCGAACTACGTGTGGCTCGCCAACCTGCTGGGTGTCGGCGCGCTGGGGGCCGCCGTCGCTCGGATCGTGACGAGGCGTTCCGCCAAGATCGCCATGGCCGTCGCCGCGGTCCTCTTCCCGTTGACGCTCATCGTTACGGGCGGACTGATGGTCGTCGCGGCTGCGCGGTCCGGCGTGCGAGGACCGTTGGTTCTCAACGGCCAGGATCTATGGCCGCAGTGGGTGTGGTGGCTCCTGGCGATGGCCCTCTTCGCGATCGTCTACGCGTGGGGAGATCAGACGGCATGGTCGATGCATCCGTTCTACAAGCGGAGGCTGTCCGTTGCGTTCGCTGTTCGGCGCACGGCCTCCGGCGTCGACCAGGTGCCGTACGACGTGTTGCAGGCGCTGTCGCGGTACGACTCCCATGCCGGGTGCACGCAGCCTGAGCACGCCTGCGACGATTCCCGGCCACACAGGTGTACCGACTTGGGCTGCCCGCACGAATGCCGCGCGATGCCCGAGATCGTCATCTGCGCCGCGGCGAACGTGACGGAGCTGGGGGGAGCGCCGACCGGCCGCGCCGCGCTCCCATTCACGTTCGGTCCTCGAGAGATCGGTGGGCGCGAGGTGGGATGGATCCAAACGCGGGACATGGAAGCATCGCTCGTCCGGCAGCGGGCCCGCGACATCACCCTGCCGGCGTCGGTCGCGATCTCCGGCGCGGCCGTCTCCCCGGCGATGGGGAAGATGTCCCGTCCAGCGGTGCGCGCTCTGCTCACGCTGACGAACGCCCGGCTCGGCGTGTGGCTCCCGAACCCACGCTACGTGAGTCAGCTCCGTGCAGTTGACGACGAACTGCCCGGGACCGAGCCTCTTCGCTTCCGCGATCGTGCTCGTGCGAACTACCTCGCCAAGGAGGCCTTCGGTATGCACCGGAAGGGCGACCGATTCCTCTACGTGACCGACGGAGGGCATGTTGAGAACCTCGGGCTCGTGGAGTTGCTTCGGCGCGGCTGCACGGAGATCTATTGCTTCGACGCCAGCGGCGATCAGGTCGACACGTTCTTCACCCTCGGCGAGGCCGTGGCCATCGCGAGGAGCGAGCTGGGGGTCGAGATCCGACTGGACCCCACGGCGTTGCGAGCGACTGCCGACGAACAGCCCGTTCGTGGCCAACCATGGTCGACGACCGATGTCGAGGTCGGCTCGTTCGAGTATCCGCCCGACGCGAACATGCGGCGCATGCCCGGGCGGATCATCTACACGAAGGCGGTCGTGACTCCCGACGCGACATGGGACGTAAAGGCGTACGGGGAGAAGGACGAGACGTTTCCGACGCTGGGCACGGCGAACCAGTTGTTCACCGAGGAGCGGTTCGACGCGTACCGGGAACTCGGGTTCGGCGCCGGCGACCACGCATTCCGTCGTGCTGCCGGAGAGCCTCCCCCATGAGCAGAGCGGCACGATGCTGCGCGGGGTGGCCAGGCGTCGCCAGCGGGCGTGGCGAGTCCGTGATCCGCGGCGGCCGGCCCGTCGGAGGTCCGGGTCTGGCAGACCGTTCGGGACCTCGTCGCCGGCAGCGGCCTCGACCTCGAGGACGGCGGCGAGCACGAGCTGAAGGGCGTGCCCGACCGCTGGCGCCTCTACCGGTGGTGGGGTCATGACGGTGACAGCCGCAACTTCGATGAGCCGGACGAGGTCGTCGAGCTGGCGGGCGCCACCGAAGAGCTGATCACGATGGGCGGCCTCACCCTGTCGAGGAGCACGCAGTCCGTGGGCTGGCGCTGGTCCGAGCACTTCGAGGACCTGGTCGGCGGCGAGCTGTGCCAAGCCCGCCACATGGGATACGCGCTGTCGGGCATCCTCGGTGTGAAGCTCGAAGACGGCACCGTCTGCGAGATCGGCCCAGGTGAGCTGTACGACATCCCGCCGGGTCACGATGGCTACACGGTCGGCGACGAGCCGTTCGTGTCGATCGAGTGGTCGGGGATGCGAACATGGGTGGGCAGGTCGGTGGGGAGCCGCGTCGGTGAGGTCGAGCTGGCGGGCGAGGACGTTCGGGGGGTCACCGTCCACGAGGCCGCGCGGATCATGGCCGCCGCCGGAGCGGACCAGGTCTTCGCGTCCGAAGCGGTGCGGGTGCTCTGTCGCGGCGGCGACCTCACGTTCGAAGATGCCGGCGAGCACGAGCTCAAGGGTGTCCCGGGCACGTGGCAGCTGTTCCGGGCGGAGACCACATGAGCGGCCACGGGCACACGAACGACGCATGCCCTTGGGGCTCAAGACGACCCCGGACCAGCCGATATGAACCTGATGGTCAGTCGACGGTCCCTCGTTCGAATCCTCCCGGTGATCGGTTGCGTAGGACTGCTCGTGCTCGGCACGCTGTCGGCATTGGGAAACGCGTCGGCTCATGCGCAAGATCAGCTGGACCAGCAGATCACGGCAACGGCCAGACAGGAGGCCCTCAGCCTCGCCGCCTACTTCGAACGGGCTCGGTCGATCAATCTCGTGCTTGCCCGCAACGACGCATTCCGCAACCTCTATGCCGACGGTGCATCGAACCCGGCTGAAGCGATCGGATCTGGGAGCGGGGCGTGGACCGCTGCGAGCCGCGCGCTCGCGCACCTGAACAAGCTATATCGGGGCAGCATCGGGGAGGCTTGCCTCATCGACCGAAGCGGGCGCGAGATCTCGCGAACGGTGCGCGGTCAGATCGCCAAACGGGGCGATCTCTCCCCGGATGAGTCAGCGAATCCCTTCTTCGCACCAACATTCGATCTCGATTTCGGCGAGGTCTACCACGCTGAGCCGTACGTCTCGCCGGACACGGGCGAATGGGTGATCTCGAACTCAACCCTCATGCCATCGGTCGACGGGGCGAAACGCGCGATCGTGCACTTCGAGG
Source organism: Actinomycetota bacterium (assembly GCA_029858935.1). Taxonomy (GTDB): domain Bacteria; phylum Actinomycetota; class UBA4738; order UBA4738; family HRBIN12; genus JAOUEA01. The sequence continues at coordinate 1,787 of JAOUEA010000051.1, read as the reverse complement.
TGACCATCGAGAGCTTTCGCGCTGAGGCAGCGAAGCGAGCCGGCGACCAGCCCATCATCGTTGTTGACCGCTCAACCGGCTTGGTGGTCATCGACAGCCGTTCGCCGCAGGAAGCGGGCGAGCCCCTCGGAAGCCCGGAGAACGAAACCTTCCGCGCCTTGGCAGACGCACGGTTCGCAGACGGTATCGCGAGCGTCGGGGGTCACCGCGTAGCCTATGCTCGGGTCTCGGGCTCGGCCCACAACGTGAACGACTGGATCGTCGTGGTTCCCTCTCTTCCGGTAGTTGCCTCTCCGATCGAGGGGCTGAACGCAGGCATCATCCTCATGATCTCCGGATCATTCATGCTGATGCTGCTGGCAGTTGCGGGCGCGCGTGGTCGCCGGCGCGACCTGCGGCTGGCCGCTACGACGGACCCCCTCACCGGGCTCCCGAACCGCGTGCTCTTCGCCGATCGAGTGGATCAGGGGCTGCTCCGTTGCCGTCGGGATGGCTCAACGGCCGCGGTGCTTCTGATCGACCTCGACGGTTTCAAGGAGGTGAACGACACGCTCGGTCATGCGCACGGCGACCAGTTGCTACAGGCCGTTGGACAGCGACTGGTCCAGTCGCTGCGGGAAAGCGACACCATCGCACGGCTGGGCGGTGACGAGTTCGGTGTGCTGATGCACAACGCGGACCAGGTGGGTGCCATCAGGGCAGCCGAGAGCCTGGCCTCAGCGTTGGAGGAGCCGATCTTGTCGGTGAACATCCCTGTCCGGATCTCGGCGAGCGTTGGGATAGCGATCTACCCGCACCATGGAGAAGATTTCGCCGACCTCGTCCAGCATGCAGACGTCGCCATGTACGAGGCGAAGGCGCGGAAAGTTCTCTATACGGTGTACTCGCCGACCCGGGATCCGTTCAGTAGAGAACGCCTTGGGCTCCTCGCCGACTTGCCCCGGGCGATCGAACAGCGACAGCTCATGTTGCACTACCAGCCCAAGGTCGACCTCGCCGAGACGCGCACCACGGGAGTGGAGGCGCTGGTCCGATGGTGCCACCCCGAACTGGGGCTGATCCCGCCCGCCGAGTTTGTGCCTCTTGCCGAAGAGACCGGGATGATCGACACGCTGACCTCGCTCGTCCTCGACCTGGCACTGGAACAGGTGCGAGCCTGGCATGACGACGGACTCGATGTCGGCGTGTCCGTGAACATCCCCGAACGCAGCCTTGTCGACATCCGTTTCCCATCTCAGATTTCGACTCTGCTTCGCAAGTGGGACCTTCCGGCATCGGTTCTGACTCTCGAGCTCACGGAGAGCGCCTTCGTATCGGATCCTGAGAGGGCTATCAGCAATGCCACCTCGCTGCGCGAAGTCGGTGCGGCCATTTCGATCGATGACTTCGGATCCGGCTACTCGTCGCTGGCGTATCTGCGCGATCTTCCGGTCGATGAGCTGAAGATCGACCGTTCGTTCGTATCGAAGATGCTGGCTGATGACTCGGACTCTCTGATCGTCCACTACACGATCGCTTTGGCGCACGGGCTCGGCTTGCGTGTGGTAGCCGAGGGTGTTGAACAGCCGCGGGAACTCGAAGCGCTCCGTCGACTAGGCTGCGACGTCGTTCAGGGCTTCCTGTTCAGCAGGCCGGTGCCCGGGGAGGAGCTCACACCGAGGCTACTCGACGGCTCGCTCGCGGCGGGCATCACAGCACACGGCAACGACGTCACAGGTTCCACGAGGACCGAGGAATCCCAAGCGCGTCTGCCGGCCGCCGCCCAGGGCTTGGCACCTCCTCCATGA
>JAOUEA010000240.1 GCA_029858935.1 Actinomycetota bacterium | reverse complement strand
GGAACTACGACCCCAACGGCATGGTGCAGTGGGTCGTGGGCACCGGCGGCAAGAGCCGGGGGGGCCTGTCGGGCAGCCGGCTTCCCAACAGCGTCACGGCGACCGCGTCGACGTTCGGTGTCCTCGAGCTGACGCTCCGCTCGGGAAGCTACGACTGGCGGTTCATCCCCGAGGGGTCGTCGTCGTATCAGGATTCGGGAACCGCCTCCTGCCACTGAGCGGGTACGCTCGGTTCAGGTCGCGAGGGCCGCAGCTTCCCGGTACAGCTGTTCGGCCCGCCGGCGATGGCGCTCGAGCCGCGGGGCGAGATAGGTCTCGCGGAGCTCTGCCTTGAGCTCGTCACGGGCCGCCGAAGGCCGCTGCACCCGAAGCTCGGGGATCGCGCGCATCTCGACGGCATCCCGGTCGACCTTCGTGAGCCGCTGGAACTCGTCGTAGCTGATCATGCCACCGAGGAATTCGCCGAGCAGCGGCTGCCACGGCGGGCGGCTCGCGCGCTCATCGATGAGGTCGAAGACGGTCGCCACTTCGGAAGCGCTGTGTTGGAACTCCATGAACGACGTTCCGAAGCGTTGATTGACGCGATGGGTCACGGCGCCGAAATCCGATGTGACATCGTCGAACGTCGCGATCACCAACCCGTGCGCGAGCGGGGGAAGGCCACGGTAGAAGTCGACGTAGCTGCGGAGCCACTGACCAACGGACGCCTCGGGTTCTCTGATCGCCGCTGAGAGCACGGTGTCCTCGGGGGGTCGGATCGGCACGAGGACGGGGAGCCCCCGCTTGACGCCGGCCATGAGGTGGGCGAGCGCGTGCAGGTGATGGGCCGTTCGCACCGTGTCGTTCTGCGCGAGCTGGAAGGCGACGAGCGCGAATGTCACGGCCGACCGCGTGAAGCCGTCGATCACGATCTGGGTTTCGGCGCAGATCGCCCCGTGACGGTGCCGGCGACGCGCGAGCGGTAGGTACAGGGCCGGGTGGCGGATCATCACCCTGCGCATCTCGTGGCGCGCGGCGTTGAGCGCCGAATCCGAACGAGCCGGCGCGGGTTCCTCTGCGCGCGCCTCCGGACGTCGATCGAGCTCCGACATGCCCCCCACCCTTCGCGGACCTACCCGTTCCACGGTAGTGCATCGGATCGACACTGTGAAGGCCATTCGGGGGTCGGTCTACCCCAGATGGGCCACGGAACGGACCGAATCACCCTGCACGCGGTGCACGATGCGAGGGCCGTCGGCCGGCAGCATCGACGCGACTCGGTCTCGAGGCACGCGGTGCGCGGTCCACGTGAGGTCGCCGGTGGTGCACAACTGAGCCCCTTCGGCCTCGGTGAGCCAAGCCTGGAGCTGTCTGAAGGTGCCATCGGCGGTCCGCCCGCGGAACACACCAGTGATGTGCAGCGCCTCGCTGCCCCCCACCTCGTCGAGGGTCAGCCTTCGCCCGTCGAGCCTCGGTCCGACGCCTCCGAACCACCATGACGACCCGAACCCGAACGCGCTCGCATCCTCGCAGACCAGCTCGGCCTGGTAGTGCAGCTGCTTCAGCGACATGCCGCCGCTGGCGGCGATGCGGATGACGAACGCGATCTTCGTGTCGGCGGACGTCCTGCCGCGATAGGCGCGGAAGCGGGCGGCCTGAGCCACCGACGACAAGGCCAGGAGTGAGACGACGAACAAGACGACCAGGAAGCGGCGCATCGTTGCCCTCCTCCGAAATGGGGAGTGGCATCGTGGCACGCGCTGGCCCCGCCCGCAACGGCGGCGGGTCCGTTGTCGGTCGAGGACCCTAGACTTGCGGCGTGGCCCCGTTCACCCTGCGCTCGGAGTTCCGGCCTGCCGGCGATCAGCCGGCAGCGATCGAGCGTCTGGTCGCCGCCGTGCAGGGCGGCGAGGAACACGTCACGCTGCTGGGCGCCACGGGGACCGGTAAGACGTTCTCGATCGCGCACGCGGTCGAGAAGGTTCAGCGGCCGACGCTGGTGATCGCGCCGAACAAGTCGCTCGGCGCCCAGCTCGCGAACGAGTTCCGGGAGGTATTCCCCGACAACGCGGTCGAGTACTTCGTCAGCTACTACGATTACTACCAACCCGAGGCATACATCCCTTCGACCGACACCTACATCGAGAAGGACAGCTCGATCAACGACGAGATCGAGCGCCTGCGGCACGCGGCGACCGCTGCGTTGCTCGGGCGGCGCGACGTGCTGATCGTCGCCAGCGTCTCCTGCATCTACGGCCTCGGTTCGCCCGAAGAATACGAGGGGCAGATCCTGCGACCGTACAAGGGCACCGAGATCCCACTCGAGTTCGCGATGCAGCGACTCGTCGACATCCAGTATTCACGCAACAACATGAGCCGTGCTCGTGGCACGTTCCGGGTGCAGGGCGACACGCTCGAGGTGTTCCCGCCCTACGAGCAGGCCGGCTTCCGCGTCGAGTGGTGGGGCGACACGATCGAGAAGATCTCGAAGTTCGACCCGGTGACGGGCGAGCTCGTCGACGATGCCATCGTCGACCTCACGGTCTTCCCGGCGTCGCACTACGTGGCGAGCGAAGATCGCATGAAGCGGGCGCTGGTCACGATCGAGGACGAGCTGCACCAGCGGCTGGCCGAGCTCGAGGGCCAGGGCAAGCTGCTCGAGGCCGAGCGCCTGCGCATGCGCACCAGCTACGACCTCGAGATGATGCGCGAGGTCGGCTTCTGCAGCGGCATCGAGAACTACTCACGCCACATCGACGGACGGAGCGCCGGCACGGCACCGTACACGTTGCTCGACTACTTCCCCGACGACTACCTCGTCGTGATCGACGAGTCACACGTCACCGTTCCGCAGCTTGGCGGCATGTACGAAGGGGATCTGTCGCGCAAGTCCACGCTCGTCGAACACGGGTTCCGGCTGCCGAGCGCGATCGACAATCGCCCGCTCAAGTTCGAGGAGTTCACCGAGCGCGTGGGGCAGGTGGTGTATATGTCGGCGACACCGGGTCCCTACGAGCTTCGCCGGTCGACCTCGGTCGTCGAGCAGATCGTGCGCCCGACCGGCCTCGTCGACCCAGAGGTGCAGATCCGCCCCACGAAGGGGCAGGTCGATGACCTCATCGAGGAGATCCGGCGGCGCGCCGAGGCCGACCAGCGCGTGCTCGTCACGACGCTCACGAAGAAGATGGCCGAGGATCTCACCGACTACCTCGTCGAGATGGGCATCCGCGTCCGGTACCTGCACTCCGAGGTCGACACCTTGCAG
>JAOUEA010000239.1 GCA_029858935.1 Actinomycetota bacterium | reverse complement strand
CACCGCGAGCCCCCCCTCGACGAGACCGAGCGGCGCCGCATCGAGGGGATGTATCTCGACGAACGCCTCATCCTCGAGTGCGGCCTTGAGCTCCTCGGCGCCTTCTGACAGTCGTCCCTCATCGACGAGCAACGGATAGGTGAAGAGCACGAGGCCCTCGCCGGCCGGCACGACCGACCCGGCCGCCGCCGTGGGCGCGCCGACGTCGCCGGTCCCGGCGAGCACCTCGCGCACCCCCAGCACCCTGCTCATCTCCTCGTGCAGCTCGTCGAGCGTCTCGAACCCCAGATCGCCGCCGCAGGCGAGCGCCATGCTCGCGAAGATCTCCCAGTCGGCGAGGCTGATCCCGTCGCGACCCCGGATCGGCCTGATCCGCTGGCCCCGGCCTTCCCACGTGGAGACGTGGCCCTCCTTCTCCAGGAACGCGCTCGCGGGCAGGAACGCATCGGCGAAGTGCTCGAGCGACCCGAGCTCGAGCGACTGCACGACCTTGACCGGCACGTTGTCGAGCGCCCGCCGCACCAGTTCGGCATCGGGCACGTCGCGCAGTGGATCCACCCCGATCAGGAACAGCACGTCGACCTCGCCGTCGGCGCACGCCCGCAGCACTCCCATCGTGTCGCGGCCCGGCTCGCGGTTCATGAGCGGTCCCCACACCTGCTCCACCTCGTCGACCTGTTGCATCGTGCGGCCACCGGGCAGCAGCGCGGGGTGCACGCCTGCGATCAACGCCCCTCGGTCGTTCGCGCGCCTGGTGACGTACTGGTACCGAGCCCCGGTGACGTCGGCCGCGGTCTTGGCGGCATCGGCGGCGCCGTGACGCTCACCGGCGAGTACGATCGCGTCCTCGCCGGCTTCCCGCAGGGCCGTCAGCGCTTCGTCGATCGCGGGATCGACTCCTCCGGCCAGCAGGCGCGCCTCGTCCCCGGGGAGGCAGAGCACATGGGCCGCGACATCGTGCAGACGCGTGCGCCGGGGGTGCAGGACCCAGATGCGCGCGCCCCGGCGCGCCGCCTTCCGCAGGCGCAGGTGCAGGATCGGCACCTCCTGTTCGGCGTCGAGCCCGACCACGAGGATCGCTTCGGCACGTTCCACGTCCTTGTACGTGACCGTCATCGGGCTGGCGGCCGCGTGGCGTTCGGCCTCGCCTGCGCCCGTGTCGCCGCCGCGACGATGGTCGAGATCGTTCGTGCGGAACACGGTGCGCGCGAGCTTGGAGAGCGCGTAGTAATCCTCGTCCATCAACCGCCCACCCGTGAGCATCGCGACGCGTTTGCCGGCGGTCCATTCGGCGACGCGGGTGAGCACCTCGCCGAAGGACGCCGGCTCGAGACCGTGGTCACGGATCAGCGGCGTGGTGATCCGGGCGGGCGCATCGGGGAATCCGAACGAGTAGCGCCCCTTGTCGCACAGCCAGGCGTCGTTCACGTCGTAGTTGTCGCGGGCGAGCTGGCGGACGATCTCGCCTCGGCGCATGTCCAGCCTGATGTTGCAGCCCGCGCTGCAATGGGGACAGACGGTGTCGACGGTCGACAGATCGAACGGACGAGCCGCGAAGCGGTACGGGGTCGACGTGAGCGCCCCCACCGGACAGATCTGCACGGTGTTCCCGCTGAACGGCGAACGGAAGTCTTCGCCGGGCGCGATCGAGACCTGCTCGGCCGCGCCACGAGCGAACAGCTCGATGAATCGGTCACCCGAGATCTGGTCGCAGAAGCGCGTGCATCGAGCGCAGAGCACGCACCGCTCACGGTCGAGGTTCACGAGCGGCGAGAGGGGCAGCGGCTTCGGGTAGACGCGCTTGGCCTCGCGGTAGCGGCTCTCACCGGGGCCGAACGCGAGCGCCTGATCCTGCAGCGGACACTCACCACCCCGGTCACAGATCGGACAATCGAGTGGATGATTCAGCAGCAGGAACTCGAGGTTGGCGACCTGCGCTTCATGAACGAGCTCGCTCGTGTTCTGGGTCTTCACCACCATGCCGTCGGCCACCACCGTCGTGCACGAGGTGAAGAGCTTCCGCTGTCCCTCGACCTCGACGTAGCACTGCCGGCAGGCCCCGACCGGATCCAGCAGCGGGTGGTCGCAGAACCGCGGGATCTCGACACCGACCTGTTCGGCGGCGCGGATGATCAGGGTGTCGGCGGGCACGGTCAATCCCTTGCCGTCGATCGTGAGCGTGACCGTCTTCTCCTGGGGGTCATCGCTGGCCATCGCGCTCCCCCTCCTCGCGGCTCCCGGCTCGCTCGTGAAGTCCACGGACGCGCCAGGTCACGATCCCGCTCCCTGGATCTCGAACGGCCCCGTGGGTGCGAACGTGACGTCGGCTTGTTCGAACTCGGCGGAACGACCGGGGCCGACGCCGCTGACCGGACAGCGGCCCTCGCGGATGTGCGCCTCGTACTCGTCCATGAAGTGCGTCAGGGTCGACTGGATCGGCGAAACCGCGCCGTCGGCGAGCGCGCAGAACGCGCGGAACAGGATGTTCTCGCCCATGTCGGCCATGACCGGCAGGTCTTCCTCGCTCCCGTATCCGGCCTCGATGCGACCCAGCACGCGCGTGGCCCACCAGGTTCCTTCTCGGCACGGCGTGCACTTGCCGCACGACTCGCGAGCGTAGAACTCGACGAGGCGCCGGGCGGCTTCCACCATGCAATCGGACTCGTCGAGCACGATGATCGCGCCGGTGCCGAGCAGCGAGCCGGCGTCCATCACGGACTCGAAGTCGAGGCCCACGTCGAGGTGATCGGCGGTGAGGAACGGCGTCGACGATCCGCCGGGGGTCCACGCCTTGAGCGCCTTGCCGCCGAGCATGCCACCGGCATGATCCTCGAGCAGGACTCGCAACGGGGTGCCCATCGGCAACTCGTAGTTGCCGGGTCGCTCCACCTTGCCGCTGATCGTGAACATCTTGGTGCCGGGCGCCTTCTCGGTCCCGACGGCCTTGAACCAATCCGCCCCGTTGTTCACGATGTGGGGCACGTTCATGAGCGTCTCGACGTTGTTGATCACCGTGGGCGATTCGTAGAGACCCTCGACCGCCGGGAACGGCGGGCGCAAGCGAGGCTGTCCGCGGAACCCCTCGAGGCTCGAGAGCAGCGCCGTCTCCTCGCCACAGATGTACGCACCTGCACCGCGGTGCAGCACGATGTCGAGGTCGTAGTCGCTGCCCATGAGCTTCTCGCCCAGATAGCCTGCAGCGTAGGCCTCGTCGAGAGCCTCCTGCAGCACCTGAGCCTGCCAGAGGT
>JAOUEA010000238.1 GCA_029858935.1 Actinomycetota bacterium | reverse complement strand
CCGTCGTGTTCCTCGCACTCATCCTCGAGGGGCACGAGCACCTGGTCGGTGAACTCGCGCGCGCTCCGCTGCAGCGTTCGGTCGCCGGTCGTCAGACGGAAGTCCATCGATCACTCGCTCCTCGAGGCAGGTAGGGTTCGGGCCGAGTCTAGGTCGGCGTGAGCGTAGGCCTTGGTGAGCCGAGGGCGCCGTCCTCAGGAGGCGTGATCCGGGTGAGCAGGACGGTGTTCCGCGGTGGACGCATCTTCGACGGAACGGGCTCGGCTCCGGCCGAAGCCGATGTCTCGATCGACGATGGACGCATCGTCGAGATCGGTCGCGGGCTCGACGGCGATGTCGACGTCGACTGCGAAGGCAAAGGACTCGTGCCCGGTCTGTTCGACTGCCACGCGCATCTCGCCTCCCGCTACGAAGACTTCGACGAGTACGCACGCATGCAGGAGCCGTTTTCGCTGGCGTTCTTCCGCATGGCCGAGAACCTGCGAGCGACTCTCGCGCTCGGCATCACGACCGTCCGCGACGCAGCGGGAGCCGATGCCGGATTGAAGATGGCCGTCGAGGAAGGAACCCTCGCCGGACCCCGCATCCAGATCTCGGTGAACATGCTGTCGATGACGGGCGGACACAACGACGCCTGGCTTCCGAGCGGTGTCTTCAGCGTCTTCGGTGTCGAGTACCCGGGCATGCCATCGGGCGTGTGCGACGGCGTCGACGGGGTGAGCGCCAAGGTGCGAGAGATGATCCGAGCGGGGGCCGACGTGATCAAGATCGCGTCGAGCGGTGGGTTCCTCTCACCGGCCGACGATCCGCGTGAGCCGAACTTCTCCCAAGAGGAAGTGGACGCGATCGTGCGGACCGCGTCTGATCTCGGCACATGGGTCATGTCGCACGCACACGGCGCCGAGGGCATCAAGCGCGCTGTGCGCGCAGGCGTGCGCTCGATCGAGCACGGGACCTTCCTCGACGAGGAAGCGGCCGAGATGATGGTCGAGCGTCGAACGTGGCTCGTGCCGACCCTGACCGCCGGTGATACGACCGAGGCCCTCGCCGACGACACACGCATCCAGCCCGCGGTGCGAGAGAAGCTCCGCGATCTCGGACGACCGGAGTTCTCCGCGATGCAGCTCGCGGCCGATGCCGGGATCAACGTGGCGATGGGAACCGACTGCCCGGTGGCGCCGCATGGCACCAATCTCAACGAGCTCCGGCACATGGCCGCGCACGGCTTCACCCCTGAACGGGCGTTGCATGCGGCCACAGCGAGCGCCGCCGAGCTGATGGGGTTGCAGGACGAACTCGGCACGATCGAGCCGGGCAAACGCGCCGACCTCGTCGTCCTCGACGGTGACCCGCTCGTCTTCGACGACTACGAGACACGCATCGAGCAGGTGTGGAAGGACGGCGCACGCGTCGTGCCTTTCACCGCACCGGCGTAGATCGAGTGCTCCCGCTCGCGCTCGGCCTTCTGTCGGGGCTCACGTGGGGCTCGGCGGACTTCGTCGGCGGCCTCATGTCCAAGCGGATGCCGACCGCGATCGTCATGGTCGTGAGTCAAGCGGCGGGGTTGGTCTTCGTCGCCGGCCTCGTGCTCGTGCTCGGCGAGCCTCGCCCCGAAGCCCGGTTCCTCGCGGTCGGCGCACTTGGTGGGCTCGCCGGCGCCATCGGACTCGCCTCGCTCTACAAGGGCCTGGCCGTCGGTCGCATGAGCATCGTGGCCCCCACCGCCGCGCTCTCGGGAGTCGTGCCGGTGCTCGTCGGGTTCGCGCAAGGGGAGCGCCCCGGGCCTTTGCAGCTCGCAGGCATGGCGGTCGCCGGCGTCGGTGTCCTGCTCGCGGTGCGTGCTCCCGAGCCTCGCGAGGCACCCCCGCGAGTCACCTCGACGACCGGCATCGGCTACGCGCTGCTGGCCGCGCTGTTCCTCGGCCTGTTCGTCACGTCACTCGATGCCTCGGGCGAGGCCAGCGCCGCCTGGGCGTCGCTGATGGTCCGCGTGGTGTCGGTGCCCTTGTTCCTGATCGCGGCGCTCGCGACCGCCCGGGACACGCGTCGCTTGCTCCCACGCGAGGTGGGCATCCTTGCGGGGGTCGGGTTGCTCGACAACGGCGCGAACATCATGTTCGCCGTCGCCTCGCAGGAAGGACTGCTCTCCCTCGTGGCCGTGCTCGGGTCGCTGTACCCGGTGTCCACCGTGCTGCTCGCCCGGTGGTTCCTGCACGAGCGGCTGGAGCCCTTGCAGATCGTCGGTGTGACCGCCGCGTTCTCAGGCGTGGCGATGATCGCCGTGGGATGACGCGGCTTCAGTTCGCGAGGATCCGGAGCACGTCGTCGGCGGCCTCGTGTCCGCTGACGATCGCGCCCTCGATCCAGCCGGCGCCCTCGGCGGCGATGTCGGAGCCGGCGAACGCGAGCCGGCCATGCGGGCTCGTGCGGCTCTTCGGGTCGTCGTCGAACCACCCCGGGCGAGCGGCGAACCAGGTGCTCTTCGAATACGGGTCGGTGACCCAGTCGTGCCCACCGAGGGCGGAGACGCTCGCGTGCGGCACGAAGAGGCGCAGCGCCGCCTCGACCTGCTCGCGGTCGTCGGATCGGATGGCTCGCGTCCCGGAGAAGCCGCTGATGAGCCGCCCACCGGGCACCTCGTCGCCGCTCATCACCGCCTGCAACGGCGCGGGCCAGCCAACGCCCAGGTAGCCGGCGGGCAGGCCGTCGGCGATCGCGAGGATCTTCGTCGACGCGCCGCCGTGGCCACCGACGGCGGCGCGCCGTTTCGCGTCGTCGAGTGGGGGATCGAACGCGACGTCGACCCAGACGTGGAGCGGGAGCGCCACGACGGCAGCCGAGGCCCTCACCTCGCCTCCACCGGCGATGTCGGCTCGAACCTCGTCGCTCGAGGACGTGATCCGCACGACCGGGCTCCCTGTTCGCACGTCGGCGTCGGCGTCACGGGCGATCGCGTCGACGAGGCTCGCCGTGCCGTCGGCGAAGCTCTCCCCAAGGTTCTGCACGACTTCGCCGAATCGATACTCGCCCTCGACCGCGTCGACCAGCATCCCCAGCAGCGACAGGTGAGCCGGATCGCCCCCACCCATCGCCGCGGCGAACGCCAGCATGAATGCCGAAGCATCGGGGGAGGCGCCGTTCGCTCGGAGCCATCCCTCGACCCCGACGTCGAGATCGGCGACCGAGGCCACGATGTCATGCGGATCGGCCCCCGACCCGTCGAGCAAGCCGCGCACGCGGTTCATCGCGC
>JAOUEA010000050.1 GCA_029858935.1 Actinomycetota bacterium | reverse complement strand
GATTCCCTGTTCGACTATCGCTCGCGCCGCCCGGTGCTCGACGTCGTCGACGGCACCCTGGCGAACCTCGACTGGCCGGAGCTTTCGATCGCTCGGCGCTCAGAAGGCGGACGCGACCTCCTCGTGCTGCACGGCCCGGAGCCCGACTTCCGCTGGCGCGAGCTGGGCGAGCAGGTGATGGAGACGGCGGTACGACTGGGGGTCGTGCAGTGGGTGAGCCTCGGCGCGATCCCGGCCGCGGTTCCCCACACACGGGCGGTGAACGTGTTCGGCACGGCGTCGAGTGAAGGGCTGTTGCACGATGACGTGGAGCAGGGGCCGCAGGGGCTGTTGCGCGTGCCGGCGGCCGCGCTGTCGGTGATCGAGATGGCGGTCGGCGGCGCGGGCATCCCGACCGTCGGGTTCTACGCCCAAGTGCCCCACTACGTCGGTGGGTCGTTCGCGGCGGGGTCGATCGGGCTGCTCGAGCACCTCGGCCGTCACGTCGGTGTCGACCTGCCCCTCGGGAGCTTGCCCGAGGAGGCCATCGCTCAACGCGAGCGGCTCGACACCGCGGTCGGCGGCGACGACGACGCCCGCGAATACCTCGAGCGGCTCGAGACGATCGCCGGCGACGAGCCCGTTCCCTCGGGGGACGAACTCGCGTCGGAGATCGAGCGCTTTCTGCAGGGCGAAGCGGGAGGCGACGAGCCCCCGCGCTTCGGCTGAGCCCGAGCCACGTCGAGCACGCGCATCGCGTAGCGCCGTGCAGCGGTCGTCTGCTAGCGTGCGAGTTGCACTGCGTCGCGGAGGCGAAGTCCGGTCGGATTCCGGCGCTGTCCCGCAACTGTAGGTCCGCTCGAGGTCCTCGTGGCCGACGGCAGACGAGCCAGGCCGCCCTGCGCGACGCGAGGCTGAACGCTCCCTCGAGGTTCGGGGAGGACGGCCATCGGCCCCACCGTCGGGGTCCGCACCTTCCTTCCCGTGGTTCTCGGGTTCGGCGTTCCGTTGGGGCGCGAGGACGCCCGGGAAGGAGTCATCCCATGGACCCGATGCGACGACGGACCGTCGCCATCATCACGGCAGCCATCGTGTTGCTCGCACTGCCCGCGACGGCCGGCGCGGTCACCGACGCCGAGCGAGCCGACGCCGGCGCTGCCTACATCGCGGCTCAGCAGCGACCCAACGGCTCGGTGCCCGCGTTCTCGCCCGTCGGCTCGACCTCCGACGCCGTGCTGGCGTTCGTCGCGGCAGGCGGACAACGATCGGCGATCCGCGACGCCCTGCGGTTCCTGCGAGCGCAGGTCCGGAAGGGCCACGTCTCGACGGTCGGGCTTCGGGCCAAGGTCGTGCAGGCCGTGGTCGCGGCCGGTCGCGACGCGCGATCGTTCGGCGGCGAGAACCTCGTGCGCGCGATCCGCTCCCGCATCCGCGACGACGGTCACATCGGACGTTCGGCGGTCTTCGACCACGCGCTCGCCATGCTCGCCCTGGAAGCCGCCGGCCTGCGCCCGGGTCGCGCCGTGGCCGGCTGGCTGCTCGACGCCCAGTGTCCCGTCGGCGGATGGTCCTACGACGCACCCTACGACGCCGGCGCCGACAACCGGAGCTGCTTCGACGGCTCGAAGGACGACTTCTTCACCGCCGACACGAACACGACCGCCTACGCGGTGATGGCGCTCGAGCACGGGGCGCGAGGCGCGTACGCGACGAACCCCTTCGCGTTCTTCCGCGACGCTCGGGACGCGACGCACGGGGGATGGGAGTACTCGCCGGGCTTCGGCACCGACACCAATTCGACGGCGCTCGTGATCCAGGCCTACGCGTCCGCCGATCGCAGCACTCCTTCGGGCGGAAGGGTCGCCCTGCGGGCGCTGCAACCAGACATCGCCTGTGGAGGTTGGGCCTACAGCTACGAAGGTGACACCCCTGGACCGGCCAACGTCGGAGCAACCATCGCCGCGGTGCCCGCGGTGCTGCGGCTGGCGTTCCCGCTGGTGCCCGGCGGGGGCAGCGGCGCACCGCGCACCTCGCGGGGCTGCTGAGCCGTGATGCCTCGAGCGATGCGATCGGCCGCGCTCGGCCTGTTCCTGCTGCTGCCGGCGCTCGCGCCGGTGGTGGCCGGGTCGAGCGTGGCGTGCGCCGCCGAGGCAGCCGGCGCTCCCCACGCCGGACTCGTCGTCGACACGGGCAGACAGACGCTCACCTACTGCGTGGCCCTCGACGCCCCGAGCGTGAGCGGCCTGCGATTGATCCAACTCGCGTCGTCCCAACACGGGCTGCAGTACCGGCTCGGCTTCGGCGGGCAGGCCGTCTGCCAACTCGCCGGCGTCGGCCCGACCGGCGGTGACTGCTTCGGCGACTACCCCGACTTCTGGGGCTACTGGCACGGCGGCTCCGGCGCGTGGACGTGGGCCGGGTCGGGCGCCGCCGGCGCCTCGATCGGCGACGGCGACCTCGAGGGATGGTCCTGGGGCTCGGGCGACTCGGGCGCGACGCATCCCGCACCGCCCGCGATCGGGGCCGACGACGTCTGCGTCGACGCCGAGCCATCCCCGCCGCCGGATGGCGGTGGCGGAGGCGGGGGCTCGGGCGGCGGGAACGGCGGCGGCTCGGGCGGCTCCGGTGGGAGCGGCACGGGTGACTCCGGCGGCGGATCCGACTCTGGCGGCGGGTCCGGCGCGAGTTCAGGCGGATCGACCGGCAGCAGCGCCGCTGCCGCCTCTGGCCCCACCGCCACCCACGGAGCGTCCGACGGGAACGGCGGCGACCGAGATGCGAGCGGCGGCGCATCGCGCGACGACCGGAGCGCTTCGCCGGTCGCGTCCAGTCAGGCCTCACCCACCGACGACCCCGACCTGTCGACGCTCGCTTCGGGCTCGGCACCCAGCGGCGGGGGCCCTCCGATCGGCGGCATCGTGGCCCTGGTGGCGATCGTCGCGCTCGGCCTCGCCGGATGGTTCACCCTTCGACGGCCCGACGCTGGGAACCACTGACCATGCACCCGGCCGCGTGGATCGTGTGGGCGACCTGCGCCGGCCTCGTGGCGTTCACGACGACCGACCCCTTCTACCTGGGGCTCGTCGTGGCCGTGTCGTGGTTCGTCTACGCGGCGCAACGTGTGCCCGGTCCGACCGAGCGATCGTTCCGCGTCTTCGCGATCGCCGGACTCGTGACGATGGCGGTACGGACCGCACTGGTGTTCTTCGGCACCGTCGACGCCGGGAGCGTCGCCTTCGCGGCGCTCGAGGGCGCTCGGCTCGCGACCCTGCTGATCGTGTTCGGCACCTTCAACGCCGTCACCGACCCGTTCGGCGTGGTGCGGCTCGCGCCCCGGCGCTTCCACGAGCCGGCGCTCGCCGCCGCCCTGGCCCTCTCGATCGCGCCCCGCACGATCGCGATGGTCGGCCAGGTGCGCGAGGCCCAGCGGCTGCGCGGCATGCATCCGTCGGCCTGGCGAGCGCTGCCCGCTCTCGCGGTGCCGGTGCTCGAGACCGGCATGGAGGACGCGATGACCCTCGCCGAGAGCATGGACTCGCGCGGGCATGGACGCGGCCGCCGCACGCGGTACCGGCCGGACCCGTGGACCACCGGCGCGGTGATCGTCATCGCGACGTCGCTCATGGCCGCGTGCGCGTTCCTGCTCGCCGCATTCACCGGCGCGGGCGGGCTCCACCCGTCGACGTTCCCGCTCGCCTGGCCCGCGGCCGACCCGAGGCTGCTCGCCGCGATCGCGCTGCTGCTCGTGCCCGCGTCCCTGCCTCGACGGACCAACCACGAGGGAGCCTCCGCACGATGAGCGTGCTGGCGTTCGACGGGGTGTCGTTCTCCTACCCCGACGCCGATCGGCCTGCCCTGCACGACGCCACGGTCGAGATCGGCGAAGGGACGTTCGTGCTCGCAGTCGGTGCGACCGGCGCGGGCAAGTCGACGTTCCTGCGAGCGGCGAACGGGCTCGTGCCGCACTTCACCGGCGGGCGGTTCTCAGGCCGCGTCACGGTCGACGGGCGCGACACCCTGGAGCACGCGCCTCGTGCTCTCGCCGACGCCGTCGCGTTCGTGCCGCAGGACGCGGCGGCCTCGTTCGTGCTCGATCGCGTCGAGGACGAGCTCGCCTACGGCATGGAGAACCTCGGGGTCGACCCGGCGCACATGCGGCGCCGGGTCGAGGAGATGCTCGACCTGCTCGACATCGAGCCGCTGCGCCGGCGCAGCGTGCGAACCCTCTCGGGCGGCGAGCAGCAGCGCGTCGCGATCGCCGCGGCGCTCGCGGCGGGCCCTCGCATCCTGGTGCTCGATGAGCCGACGTCGCAGCTGGACCCCCAGGGCGCCGAGCACGTGGTGGCCGCCCTGCAGCGCCTGGTGCACGATCACGGCATCACGGTGCTGCTCGCCGAGCATCGCCTGGAGCGGGTCGCCGGCTTCGTCGATCTCGCGCTCGGCTTCGAACGGGGCTCGGTCGCCGTGGGCGAGCCTGCCGAGGTGATCCGCCGGCTCGCCATGGGACCTCCGGTGGCGAGGCTTGGCAGGCTCGCCGGGTGGAAGCCGGTGCCGCTGACGGTGCGGGAGGCCCGGCGCCTCGGGGGCAGACTCGCGCCGTTCGAGCTTCCCGGCACTCGGCGGGCGACGCCGGGTGAACGCCTCGTGCACGTGCGCGACCTGCACGCGCGCCACGGCGACTCGACGGTCCTGCGCGCGATCGACCTCGAGGTGCGCCGCGGCGAGGTGGTGGCGATCATGGGTCGCAACGGCGCCGGCAAGACCACCCTGCTGCGATCGATCGCTGGCGTGCACGAACCCTCGCGCGGTGTCGTCGCCGTCGACGGGCGGGCACCCACACCCGGGGTCGACGTCGCTCTGTGCCCGCAGGAGCCGGAGGTCGTGCTGTTCGCCGAGACCGTGGCCGACGAGGTGAGCTCGACCCGCACGGCCCGCGGCCTCTCCGACGACCCGGCACCCTTGCTCCAGGCCCTCGGCATCGCCGAGCTCGCGTCCCAGCACCCCCGCGACGTCTCGGCGGGTGAGCGCGTGCTCGTCGCGACCGCCGCGATCGCCGCCGTCGAGGCGCCTGTGCTGCTGCTCGACGAGCCGACCCGCGGGCTCGATCCCTCGGCGAAGGATCGGCTCGCTCTGTTCCTGCGCTCGCATGCCGACGGGGGCGGCGCGGCGATGGTGGCAACCCACGATGTGGAGCTCGCGGCAGCGGTCGCCACTCGCGTCGTGATCCTCGCGGGCGGCGAGGTGATCGCCGACGGCGATCCCGGCGCGGTGCTCGGCGACTCGACGGTGTTCGCGCCGCAGATGACTCGCGCCTTCGGCCCCGGATGGCTCACCCCCGAGCAGGTGGCGGAGGCACTCGCATGATCACCGACGAACGCCGGGCCGCCGCGACGACCGGGTCCCGCCCCGGCCCCACCACACCTCGTGCGCTCTCGGCGCGGGCCCGGGCACTCACGGGGCGCTCCCGGCTGCGCATCGTGGCATTGCTCGTCGTGAACCTCGTCGGCTTGCTCGCGTTCCTCTGGCCATTCGTGCTGCCGGTGACGCCCGGCGTGAACGAGAACCACGCGAACGACGGTCCGGTGATCCTGGCGGTGCTCGTGATCTGCCTCGGCACCGTGCTCTTCGTGGAGCTCGGCCGGGGCGGCCTCGGACCGAAGACCGTGGCGCTGCTCGGCGTGCTCGGCGCCGCGATGGTGGCGCTTCGTCTTCCGGGGTTCGTGTTGGGCTTCAGCGCCATGTTCATCGTGGTGCTCGTGGCCGGGAACGCGTTCGGCCCCACGTTCGGGTTCCTCTTGGGGGCCGTCGGCACCTTCGCGAGCGGCCTCTTCCTCGGTGGACTGGGGCCGTGGCTGCCGTTCCAGATGGTGGCCGTCGGATGGGTTGGGATGGGTGCCGGACTGATGCCGACGACGTCGTGGCCCGTGCGCATCGCCTCGCTCGCTGCCTACGGGGTGGTGGCCGGCTACCTGTTCGGGGCGGTGATGAACCTGTGGTCGTGGCCGTTCCTGACCGCCGGGACGGCCGTGGACTGGGATCCGACGGCCGATGCAGCCACGAACCTCCGTCACTACCTCGCGTTCTACGCAGCGAGCTCGTTCGCCTGGGACACGTTCCGCGCGGTCGGCAATGCGGTGCTCGTGATCGCGCTGGGCCGCCCGCTGCTCGGCGCACTCGACCGCGCCGCCCGCAGGATGCGCCTCGAGGTGTCCGGGTAGCATCCGCCCATGTCACAGGCACCCACGCCTCGAACCCGTGTCCGACGCATCCCGGAACTCGGGGTCTACGACCGCGATCGCGTGCACGCGATCCTCGACGAGGCGATCTACTGCCATCTCGCATGGGTCGCCGACGACGGCGACCCTCGCGTGATCCCCACGATCCACACACGCATCGACGACACGCTCTACGTGCACGGTTCCGCTGCCTCGAGCACCTTGCGAGCCATCAAGCAAGGGCTGGCGGTGGCGATCGCGGTGACGCTCGTCGACGGCATCCGCTTCGCGCGCTCGATGTTCGAGCACTCGATGAACTACCGCACGGTGATCGTCTACGGCGAAGCCCAGGAGGTTACCGACCGCGACGAGCTCGCGCAGGTATTCGACGCGATCACCGACCATGTCGCACCCGGGCGCAGCGCCGACGCTCGGCCTCCCAGCGACGACGAGCTGCGGCAGACGACCTTCGTGAAGGTCGCGCTCGACGAATGCAGCGCCAAGGTCAGCGAGGGGTTCCCCGAGGAGCCCGACGACGACCTGGCCCTCGACGTGTGGGCGGGCGTCCTGCCGCTGCGCACGGTGCCGGGCGAACCCGTCGGCGACCCGCTGCTGCGCGAGGGCACCGAGGTGCCGGCCTACGTCGCCGACTACCGGCGCCCGGGCCAGCGGTAGCCGCGGTCACTGAGGTGTCGTGAGGGGCACCACGAACCGCTCGAGTGCGGCGGCCGTCTGCAGCGCGGTGAGCTCGCCCGTGGCGGCGACCGCGACGAGCGCGATCAGGTCGTCGTCCTGCGCCACGACGTCCAGGCCGTTGCGATTGAGGAACACGATCGTCGTCAGCAGCGAGACCCGAGCGTTGCCGCGGGCGAAGGGCCGAAGACGCAACATCGCCAGCAGCAGCCCCGCAGCCTTCGCAACGACGGCGGGGTAGACCTCGCGACCCTCCTCGCGGCGGGTCGGCTCGGCCACGGCCTCGGCGAGACGACCGTGGTCGGCCAACGCTCGCTCGCCGAGTTCCGCGCGCGCGATCGCCATCACGTCGTCCACGGTGAGCGTGCGGGGGGCGTCTACAGGTCCCCCAGCCGGTCGAGCACCGAGCGCACGCGCTCGCGCGCACGGTCGGCGAACGCGGTGACCTCGGCCTCGCGCCCCGACGACTCGAGGTAGCCGCGGACGGCTCGACGCAGGTGTTCCTGCTCGTCGACCCCCGTGAGGGCCGCGAGCAGCCGAAGCTGCTCGGAAACCTCGTCGGGGATCGGGATCGCCTCCTGCTGCAGGTCGGGCACCTCCAGGAGCCAGCTCGACCACCATCTTCACCCGGAACCGGGCTCGGGTCGACCACCCCGAGCACTCGGGGAAGGATTTGACGGGGTCCGGCTCTCAGTGTAGATATATCGGGCCGATATATGTACTCGATATATCGAAGTGAGACATCGACTCGAGGAGGGACCGGCTCCGCATGCTCGAACTCGCGATCCTCGGCCTGTTGAAGCAACAGCCCATGCACGGATACCAGCTCTCCCGCGAGCTGGGCGAATCGCTGGGCGGGTTCTGGCGGGTCTCCTACGGCTCGCTCTATCCGACCCTTCGAAGGCTCGAGCGCGACGGGCTCGTGGCCCCGATGCCGGGAGGAGCGACCGGCGGACGACGAAAGACCGTGTTCGGCATCACCGAGCAGGGCGAACGCGCATTCCTCGAACTGCTGCAGGAAACACCGGCCGACAGCTCGAGCGAGGACACGAGGTTCCGGGTGCGCCTCGCGTTCTTCCGCTACCTGCCCCCCGAGACCCGCATCAGGCTGCTCGAGCGGCGTCAGGCGTTCCTCGCCGAGCGCCTCGACACGATCGACGGCTCGCTGCGCACGCCGCGCGAGGGGGTCGACGACTACACGCTCGCGGTCATGGAACACGGCCGCACCGCGACCGAGAGCGACATCGCGTGGCTCGACGGATTGGTCCGCAAGGAGCGCAGCAAGGTCGCACAACGAGACACCGAACGAGGAAGCACGAGGAGCCGCCGCACGGCGGTCCTCAGTAGGAAGGAGCACACCTCATGAGCACCGTCCGTATCGCGATCGTCGGCGTGGGCAACTGCGCGTCGTCGCTCGTGCAGGGCCTGACGTACTACCGCGACGCCGACCCGGCGGACAGCGTTCCCGGACTGATGCACGTCGATCTCGGCGGGTATCACGTGCGCGACGTCGAAGTCGTCGCCGCCTTCGACGTCGACGCGAACAAGGTCGGCAGCGACGTCGCCGAGGCCATCTTCGCCGAGCCGAACAACACGATCCGGTTCAGCGAAGTGGCCCCGCTGGGCGTCACGGTCAGCCGCGGCCGCACGCTCGACGGGCTCGGTACCTATTACCGCGAGACGGTCACCGAATCCGACGAGCCCGAGGCCGACGTCGTGCAGACCTTGCGCGACGCGCGGGCCGACGTGCTCGTGAGCTACCTGCCCGTGGGTTCCGAGGAAGCCGACCGCTTCTACGCCCAGTGCGCGATCGACGCGGGCGTGGGCTTCGTGAACGCACTGCCGGTATTCATCGCCTCCGACCCGACGTGGGCCAAGAAGTTCGGCGACGCCGGCGTCCCGATCGTGGGCGACGACATCAAGAGCCAGGTGGGCGCAACGATCACCCACCGCGTGCTCGCGAAACTCTTCGAGGATCGCGGCGTCGAGCTCGATCGTACGTACCAGCTGAACTTCGGCGGCAACATGGACTTCAAGAACATGCTCGAGCGCGAGCGATTGATCTCGAAGAAGATCTCGAAGACCCAGTCGGTGCAGAGCCAGCTCCAAGAGCCGCTCGACACGCACGACATCCACATCGGCCCCAGCGACCACGTGCCGTGGCTCGAGGATCGCAAGTGGGCCATGATCCGCTTGGAAGGCCGCAACTTCGGCGACGTGCCCCTCACGATCGAGATGAAGCTCGAGGTGTGGGACTCGCCGAACTCGGCCGGCGTGATCATCGACGCGGTGCGGTGCGCGAAGCTCGCGATGGATCGCGGCATCGGCGGACCGATCATCGGCCCGAGCGCCTACTTCATGAAGAGCCCTCCCGTGCAGTTCACCGACGAGATGGGCCGCGAGATGGTCGAGCAGTTCATCGTCGGAACCGGCGAGGGCGCCAACGCCGACTGGACCGCGTTCTTCGATTCCAGCAGGGCCTGACTCTCTCGGCGGCCATATGGTCGGGGCCGGGTCCTCGCGAGGACCCGGCCCCGATGCCGCCCGGGGGGGAGCGGACATCTACGAGATCGTGAGCGTCACCGGCGGTGACCAGCCGGATGTCGACCCGCTCGACACGGCGCGCAATCGAGACCGGAACCCGTAAGCCCCGGTACCGGAGTCAGGCGTGAACACCCCGGAGCCCGTGGACACGCTGGAGCGCCAGGTGGCCCACTTCTTCGACCGTGGCCGAAGGATCTGCACGTCGACGACGTAGCCCGTCGGCACCGTCGCGAGGCTCGACCACGAGAGCGCGATCTGCGACGAGGTCGAGCCCGAGGTGGCCGCAGCGCCCATCGGCACGGCCACGCTTCCCGTCATCTTGCGGTGGTTCGTGCAGCGGAATGTGTACGCGCCCGCTCCTGTGTAGCGGTAGCCGAACGACGCGCCGTTGCCCTTGTTCCCGGAGGCGAACATCGCCAGCGGACTCGAGTCGGTGGCGTTGTGCGTGCCCGTCCCGAGGAAGTCCCACACGACCTTGGTGCCGACCGCGACGGTCTGCGCCGACGGCGTGAACCGGTTGTCCGTCGCCGCCACGTGACTGTCGGCGGGCGGCGGCGGAGGAGGAGCCGACGAGGCGACGAGCAGGGTGGTGTTCGTGCCCCAGCTCGGGTTCAGGTCGTCGGCACCCGCCGACGAGACCGTGGTTCCCGTGCCGGACGAGAGCTCGACCGAGACCACCTCGAAGCCCTTGGCAGGGGTGGCGGTGTCGACCCCGATCACCAACCTCGATGCGTCAGGCGACCATGCGGGCGTGTAGACGAACGCGCCGCCCGGGGCCGCGTACGCGAGGGTCGAGCCGGTGCCGTTCGCGTTCGCCACGAATATCTGCGTCGGAGCCGCGTACAGATCTGCCGCCCCACGGAATGCGATGCGGCTGCCGTCGGGTGAGTAGGAGGGTTCACCGATCAGGTCCGAGGGCACGGCACCGCTCAACGGCACACGCGTCTGTGCCGAGCCGTCGGGTGCCATCGTGAAGAGCTGCGACGACCCGGTCCGGATCGACGTGAACACGATGCCGAGCCCGTCTGGCGACCACTCGGGGGCCCAGTCTGCGTCCGGCCCGGAGGTGAGCTGCGCGACCGGGCCCCCGGTGACCGGCACGGTGAAGACGTGCTTCACGCCACCGACGCGCGTGCTCGCGAACGCGATCGTGGCGCCGTCGGGCGACCACGATGGCCCTGAATCTGCGACGCCGGAGGTGTAGGGAGTGAGCGCGGTCGCACCCGAGCCGTCGGCGTTCATCACCCAGATCGCGCGGCAGGGGTTCGCGCACGACCCTGCACGCTGGTATGCGATACGCGAGCCATCCGGCGACCAGACCGGGTCGGCGTCAAGCGTGGTGTTGTCAGTGACCTTCGTGGGCGCAGACCCGTCGGGGTTAACGACCCAGATCTCGAAGTCACCGTCGCGCTCGGATTGGAACGCGATCTGTCCCGCGGGGCCGGGAACGACCGCCCCCGCCGAAACGGCGGGCGCCACTACGAGCCCGGCGATCATCGCCAGCGGCAGGAAGGAGGACCATGTCTTCGGGAAAGGTCGGGGGTGCATGTCGCCAGGGTGCGCTACAGCGCGTGTCCCTCGCTACCGCCGACGGGCCGACAACGTGGCGCCGATGGTCGCGAAGCCTTGGCTGCCGGCCGCCTAGTTCGAACGGCCCGGTGGGCAGCTACCCGCGCTGGTCGATCAGGCGTTGTACGGGCTCGAGATCGAACGCGGTCTCACCTGAGGCGCCCAGGCCCACGATGAGGTGCTGAGCCCCGGCCTCCAGGAACCCCTCGAGCTCGTCGACCTCGTCGGGGTCGATCAACACCGTACGTTCGATCTCAGCTGGGTCGCGGCCGATGCGCTCGCACCACTGGTCGAGCACGGCGTTCTTCGCGGCGAACGTGGCGGGCGGGCCGAAGCTGTTCCAGGCGTTCGCGTGCTCGGCCACCAGCCGCAGCGTGATCTTCTCGCCGCTTCCCCCGATCATCAGCGGCAGGGGTGAGCGCAGCGGAGCCGGGTCGAGCTTCGCCAGACGAGCCTCGATGCGTGGCAGTGCGGCCTCGAGTGCCCTCAATCGTTCGGTCGCGGTGCCGAACTCGTAGCCGTACTCCTCGTAGTCGCGCTCGAACCAGCCGGCGCCGATGCCGAGGATCAACCTGCCGTGACTGAGGTGGTCGACCGTGCGCGCCATGTCGGCGAGCAGCTCCGGATTGCGATAGGAGTTGCAGGTCACCAGCATCCCGAACTCCGCGTGATCGGTGTCGCAGGCCATCGCGGCCAGCAGCGTCCACCCCTCGAAGTGCATGCCGTCGGGACCGTCGTAGAGCGGGAAGAAGTGATCCCAGGTCCAGATCGTGTCGACGCCCATGGCCTCGGCGGCGCGCCAGCCACGGCGGAGGTTGTCCATCGAGGTCAGCTGCGGATGGAACTGGGCACCCACCTTGAAACGAGCCACGGCATCTCCCCCGTCGGGTCCGCGTCCCGGAACCGGGCCGCGACCACGACGCTACCGCAGAGCCCGGTTCTCAACCGACGCGGATCGCGACGGCCGCCGACCATCGCGAACGCTCGCCGAGCGCGACGTCGCGCATGCGTGCGCGGAAACGGTAC
Organism: Actinomycetota bacterium; assembly: GCA_029858935.1. Taxonomy (GTDB): domain Bacteria; phylum Actinomycetota; class UBA4738; order UBA4738; family HRBIN12; genus JAOUEA01. The sequence continues at coordinate 1,282 of JAOUEA010000050.1, read as the reverse complement.
CGGCCCTTACCCGCGTTGGGGGTGAACGAGTCGCCGCGCATGGTGACGCCCCTGCGCCACGACGTCCAGGCCTTCCCGGGTTTGCGGATCTGCACGTCGTACACATGGTCGCCGGTCGCCGACGCCGAGGCCCACGTCAAGGTGAACCGCTTGTGCACGCCGCCGGTCCTCGGCGCCGCGCGCATGGGCACCGACACCCTGCCCCCCATGAACGGGTGTGGTGTGCAGATGAACGCGTAGGTGCCGGCGGCCTCGAACGTGAACCAGGTACTCGGCTCACCCGCCCCCACCGAGCCCGAGTCGTAGAGCTCGAGGCCGGAGTTGTCGGTCGCGGTGTGGTGCGCAGGCCCGACGTAGTCGAACACCACGCTGCCCCCACGCTTGACCGGTACCGTCGCAGGATCGAAGTAGAAGTCGCCTACTTCGACGTGCACGCCGTCGAGCGGAGGAGGAGGAGGGGGCGTGGGCGATGGGCTGGGTGACGGCGACGGGCTGGGTGACGGCGACGGGCTGGGTGATGGGCTGGGTGACGGCGATGGGCTGGGCGAAGGGCTCGGCGACGACGACGGCGAGGGGCTCGGTCCCGCGACGGGCTGCCAACTCGGGTTCCGCTCGTCGGCGGCGTGCGACGCCAGCGTCGTCGCGGTGCCGTTGGCGGGGTTCACCACTCGGATCTGCAGGTTGTTCGCGCCCCCGGTATCCACCGCGAGCACGACGCGCGTCCCGTCGGGCGACCACGACGGCGTGTAGACCGGTTGGTCGCCCGGGTCGTACGCGATGTGGGACCCCGTTCCGCTCGTGTTCGAGACGTAGAGATCGGGCGGGGTCGCGACCAGCACGGCCGAGCCGGTGAAGGCGAACCGATCGTCGCCGGGGGCCCATGTCGGATCCTTGGCGAACTTCGTGGGCACCGCGGCACCCGACAGGCTCACCACCGCTTGCGAGGCGCCGCCGGTCGTCATCGTGTACAGCCGTCCGGTGCCGTCGCGGTCCGACGCGAACACCACCGACGTGCCATCGGGTGAGACGTCGGGCACGGAGCTCGCCGCGGCCGTCTCGGTGAGCTGTGTCGCCGTGCCGCCGGTGACCGAAATCGACCAGATCTCCTTGGGTTGCAAGCCTCCCCCCGCCACACGATTGCTCGTGAAGAGCAGCGTCGAGGACGAGACCCACACCGGAGCGGTGTCCTCGATGGCGTTGGACCAGGCCGTGACGGCCGTCTGACCGGATCCGTCGGCCTGCATCACCCAGATCGCCTTGCAGCTCGTGGCGCACGACCCCT
>JAOUEA010000049.1 GCA_029858935.1 Actinomycetota bacterium | reverse complement strand
CGAGGTGCTCCCAAAGGTTCCCGAACTGCTCGTCGGGGTCGACCCCGGCGGCATCGTTGCGCACGAACGCCCATCCCCCACGTTCGATCTGCCCTGCGGCCCGGCGATGTGCGCCCGCTCGTCCGAGGCACATCCACGAGCGGTCGAAGAAGCGCCGACGCTCCCACTCGAGCACGTCGGGCGACGTGTACGCCGTGGCCGGCATCCCCCTGGCCAGCTCGAAGTCGCCGACGCACCGGCGCAGCGCTTCGCGATCGATCGGCGGTGGGTCCACCCGGTCAGCATCCCGTGCCCGGCGGGCCGGAGCAACCCGTTCGCTCAGTTCATCGACGGGTCGCGCGGCATCAGCCGCAGCATGTCATAGCCCCGGCCCAGGCGCCGCAGCACCTCGTCCCAGAGCTTGGCCGGTTGCTCGTGGAACACGTCTCCCGGCAAGGCCGGCGCGACGATCCAGGTGCCTTCCGCCAGTTCGGCCTCGAGCTGCCCCGGACCCCACCCCGAGTACCCCGCGTACACACGTGCGCGACGGATCGACTCGCCGATGTCCTCTCCGGCCTCCGGCGGCAGGAACCCGATCGATCCCATCGCCAGCACCTCGGCTCTCGATGGATCGATGAAGTCGGCGATGACGACGACCGAGTCGGGCTCGACCGGCCCCCCGTCGAACAGGGGATCGCTCGGATCGACGAGGCGGCCGAGCGGGGGCACGGCCTCGCCCACGGCCACGGCGAGCGGCTGATTCAACACGACCCCCACGGCTCCTTGCTCGTCGTGGTGCCCGATCAGCACGATCGTTCGACGGAAGTTCGGATCGAGCAGGTTCGAGTTCGAGATCAGCAGGCTGCCGTTGATGGGGTCCACGAACGCATCATCCCGTATCGAGCGGTCAGGCGCGGAGCTCCGTCCCAGATCACCGCACTCCGGGCTCGTGTCGCTCAGCTCTTCGCGGGGATCTCCTTCTTCGGGTCCAGGAACGGCAGGGGCGAGACCGTCGCCGTCATCGGACCGTCCGGCGAGGTGATCTCGATGCGCGTGCCATGGGCTGCTCTGTCGATCGGCACCCATGCGAATCCCATGTTGACCTCGAGCCGAGGGGAGTACGAGGCGCTGACGAGGCGCCCGATCCGGTCGGAACCTTCGACGACCGGCCAGAAGTCCTCGAGCCACATGCCGAGCGGATCGCCGTCGATCGTCACGCCGACGAGCTTGTGCTGCACACCCTCGTCGCGGATGCGCTCGAGCGAAGCGCGCGACACGAACTCGTTGTCGTTGTCGAGCTCCACGAGCCGCTCGAGCCCGGTGATCTCGAACGGGTTGTTCGTGATGTCCATGTCGTTGCCGTAATTGAAGATGCCGGCTTCCATGCGGCGCTGATCGCTCGGCGCGATCGCGCGCAGCTCGAACTCCTCGCCGGCGGCCATGATCGCGTCCCAGAGGTCGTTCGCGAGGCTCGAGTCGCGCAGGTACACCTCGTAGCCGAGCTCCGCGCTCCAACCGGTGCGCGAGACGACGACGGGGATGCCGTGCACCTCGGTCTGCTTGTGCCAGTAGTAGCGCTGATCGGCCACGTCGTCGCCGAAGAGCTTGCGGACGAGCGGTTTCGACAGCGGTCCCTGGATCTGCAGCGGCGAGACGTCGGGCTCGCGGATCTCCACGTCGAGCCCGGCGAACGCCTGCACGCCGAGCGCGTACAACAACGCGTCGGAATCGGCGAGCGAAAGCCAGAAGTGGTCGTCGGCGAGCTTCAGCAGGATGGGGTCGTTCACGATGCCGCCGTCGGGCGCGCAGAGCAGCACGTACTTGCACTGCTCGGGCCGCGTCTGCGACAGGTCGCGCGGCGTGAGCAGCTGCGTGAACCGCGCAGCGTCGGGCCCGGTGATCTCGACCTGGCGCTCCACCGCCACGTCCCACAGCGTCACCTTCTCGACGAGGTGCCAGTACTCCTTGACGTCGTCGTCGTAGAGGGTCGGGATCAACATGTGGTTGTACAGGTCCCAGCTCGTGGCGCCGGCTTCTACCGTGCGCTCGAAGTAGGGCGACTTCTTGTACCAACTCGCGAAGTAGAACGGGAACGACGAGTTCTGCTCGGCCATCGTGTGTGTCAACCCTTCCGTCTGAGCGGACCGCGGCGGCGGTCCTTCTTGATCTCGCGCACCATGTTGTAGGCGGGGATGCCGCAGACGCCGCCGCCCGCGTGCGTCGCGCTCGAGCACTGGTAGAGCCCGCGGATCGGAGTCCGGTAGTCGGCGTAGCCCGGTGCCGGCCGCATGTGGAACAGCTGCTCGGCGCTGAGCTCGCCGTGGAAGATGTTGCCGCCGATCAGGCCCCACTCCCGTTCCATCTCGTAGGGGCCGATCACTTGGCGGTGCAGCACCGAATCGGCGAACCCGGGCGCGAGCGCGTCGTAGCCGGCGATGACGCGGTCGGCGTAGGCCTCGAGCTCGTCGGCGTGCGGTTCCTCGCTGTACTCGTGGGGCACCCACTGGGTGAACAGCGAGACCACGTGCTTGCCCTCGGGCGCGAGCGTCCGGTCATGGAACGTGGGCATCACGCCGTCGCTGAACGGCGCGGTCGCCGGCTCGCCCGCCCGCGCCTGCTCGAACGCCTTCTCGAGGTAGGCCACGGAGTGGGCGAGCTCGAACCCGCCGGTGAGGTCGTCGATCTCGGGAGCCGCGGTGAACACCGGCGCGCGGTCGAGCGCGGCGTTGATCTTGACGACACCGCTGCGCGACTTCCAGTGCTCGATGTCGTCGACGAAGTCCGACGGCAGCTCCGCCCGATCGATCTGGTCGAGGAACGTGATCTTCGGGTGCACGGCGCTCACGACGATCGGGGCGCGGAGCTCCTCGCCCGTGTCGAGCGCGACGCCCGTCGCGACGCCGTCCTCGATGATGATGCGCGCGACCCGCGCCCCGGTGCGGATCTCGGCGCCCGAGGACCGCGCACTGGCCGCGATCGCGTCGCTCACCGCGCCCATGCCGCCCTCGGGCACCGCCCACGCGCCGAGGTGCCCGTCGCCGACGTCCCCGATCGAGTGGTGGGCCATCACGTATCCGGTGCCGGGCTCGTAGGGCCCCGCCCAGGTGCCGATCAGGCCGTTGAGCGCCATCACGGTCTTCACCTGGTCCGACTCGAAGAAGCGGTCGAGGAGATCGATGACCGACATCGTCATCAGCTGTGTCACGTCGGCGAGCCCGCGGACGTCGAGGCCGCGGAAGCGCCATGCGAGCCGGAGCTGGTCCGTGAGATCGGAGGGTTTGAGAGAGCCGAGTTTGGGTGGAGTGGACATCATCAGCGGCCCCAGCACCTCGGCCATGCCGCCGATCCAGGCGTCCCAGCGTTCGATCGCATCGGCATCGCGCTTGGAGAACTGCGCGAACGAGTCGTAGTTCTGCGCGGGGTCGTCGTGCTGCACGATCGCTCGCCCATCGGGGAACGGCACGAGGTAGGGCCCGACTGCTGTCGCCCGGTAGCCGTGCCGTTCGAGCTGCAGGTCGCGAACGATCGTATCGGGCATGAGGCTCATCACGTAGCTGAGCGTGGTGACCTTGAACTCGGGAGCCTCGGGCCATGGCGCCATCGTGTCCGCGGCGCCGCCAACCTTGTGACGGGCCTCGAGGACCACGGTGCTGGCTCCGGCCTTCGCGAGATAGGCCGCGGCGACGAGCCCATTGTGCCCACCGCCCACGACGATCGCGTGAGAGCGGTTCGCTGAAGCCATCGCGATGTGTCAGCTCCTCAGCCCGAGCAGTCGCATCTCGACCCTCGAGAAGCGTCCACGATACGCCTGACTGGCTGTTCAGTTCAAGTTCGGGGCCGACACCGGGCTCTCGGTACGACGTGAGGTCAGAGGGGCCCTCGTGTGTTGAGTGGCCGTTCAGTCTGCAGCACTCGCCCGAACGTGTTCGCGCCCGAGCGGGCGCACGAGCACCAGCGCGGCGACCAGGCAACTGAGACCGCCCACCGCAAAGGCGCCGCGAGGTCCGATGGCGTCGACCACTTCCCCGCCGAACGCGAACGACAGGGCGAGGGCGATCAGGATCGCCGACTCGCTCGCCCCGATCACCCTGCTGCGCACGTGGTCGGGTGTCCGCCGCTGCATGATGCCCTGCTCGGCGACCCCGCCGATGCCCTCCCCCGTTCCGGCTCCGACCATGAGCCCGACGGCGAGCGGCAGCCAGGGTGCGATGCCAATCAAGCCGAGGCACACGCCGACCAGCGCCACCCCCCAGATCAAGGCACGTGTCTCGTATCGCTCGCGCAGGTACCGTTGCGCGAGGAAGGAGCCCAGCGCTGCGCCGCCGCCCCAGCCCGCGTTGAGCAGCCCGTAGCCGATCGAGCCGGCGCCGAGCTCGTCCGCGAGCGCCACCTCGGCGACGAGCGTGAAACCCGCTCCGAGCAGCAGCACGACCCACGCCAAGGTGATCGCGCGGAGGACCCGGTCGCGCAGCAGGAACACGACACCGTCGCGCAGCCCACCGAAGCGCTCGTCGTCACCGCGCTCCCCGGTGAACGACCCGGGCGTGGTCGCGATCAGCCAGGCCGACACGGCGAACGTCACCGCGTTCGCGCTGAAGACCCAGATCCCGGCCATATGGAGTTGCTGGGGGGTGGAATCGGGCGCGATGATGGCGACGAGCACTCCGCCGAGGATCGGCCCGACGAGGTTGCCGATGTTCCGGCCGACGGCCACCATCCCGTTCGCCCAGGTCAGATCCTCGGGCTCGACGAGGTTGGGCACCGCGGCCGCCGAGACCGACCAGATCGGCGACTCGAGCGTCGCCGTCACGAAGGCCATCACGATCAACTGTCCCGGCGTGCGCGCGAACGCCAGGACGACGAACCCCGCAGCGGCAGCGAGGTCGGCGATCACCAACACCCGGCGGCGATCGAACCGGTCGCCCAACGCACTGCCGAGCGGCGCGAACACGCCCTGAGCACCGAAGGTGAGCAACAGCGTCCAGGAGACCCACCGCGACTGACCGGTGAGCTGAAACATGATGTAGGCGAGCGCAGCGAAGGCCGCGCCACTTCCTGTGAGCGAGATCAACCGGGCCGACGCCAGTCGCCGAACGGCCGCGCGCTCGAGCGCGGACGGTACCTGCCGGGGCTCGGGGGCGACGGGACTGGACGAGCGGCTCATGAAGCGAGACTCCTTGCGCGGATGGTGCGGGATGGGGCCTGAGGGGGCGACGCGCTAGCGCGCGATGCGGGGCCGGGTGAGGGCCCGCGCACCGGCCGCATCACCGGTGGTTGCGAACATCCGCTTCATGGCCCCGGCACGCTACCACGGCGATCGTGCCGATTCTGGGGAGAACGGGATCCCCGATGTCGCCGGGAGCTCGATCCCGCTCAGGTGATCGTCACGGTGCGCAACTGGTGCGCTTCGATCTCCCTGGCGACGCGGTCGAGCACGTCGGGCGGTACCTCGGTGTCGACCGTGAGACACATCAGGGCTTCGCCACCCTCGGCGGTACGGCCCACGTCCATCGTCGCGATGTTGACATCGGCCTCGCCCAGCAAGGAGCCGACCGTGCCGATGACACCGGGCCGGTCGACGTAGGTGAAGAACACCATGTGTCCGGCCGGTGTGACCTCGATCTCGAAGTCGTTGACCTGCGTCACGCGCTCGTGGTCGCGGCCGAGAACCGAGCCCGACACGCTGACGGGATCCCCGTCGGTCTCGGCCCGCAAGGTGATCGAGCTGACGTAGTCCTGCGAGACGGTCGAGCGCATCTCGCTCACCGTGAGGCCGCGGTCGCGCGCGAGCATCGGAGCGTTGACGAACGACACGGGCTCGTGCACGGTGCGGCCCAGGATGCCTTTCAGGATCGCGAGGGTGAGCACACGCGTGTCCGACTCCGCGATGCGCCCGAGATAGCTCGCGACGATGGAGCGCACCCCGCCCTCCGCGAGGCCCGCAGTGAGGGCCCCGAGCCGTTCGGCCAGCGGGACGAACGGCCGCACGACCTCCGTGACCTCGGCGCCGGCCGAAACGTTCACCGCGTAGGGCACGAACTCACCCGTGAGCGCGAGCCGGACCATCTCGGCCACGGTCGTGCCGGCCTTGTCCTGCGCCTCCTTCGTGGACGCCCCGAGGTGCGGGGTGACGACGACGGAATCGAACGCGAACAACGGCGAATCGGTGGTGGGTTCGGTCGCGTACACGTCGAGCGCCGCACCGCCGAGGTGACCGTCCTCGACCGCCTTGGCAAGCGCATCCTCGTCGACGATGCCTCCTCGGGCGGTGTTGATCAGCCGGGCTCCCTGCTTCATAAGGCGCAGTTCGTGCGCGCCGATCAGGCCCTCGGTCTCGTCGGTTCGAGGAAGGTGGATCGAGACGAAGTCGGCCTGCACGAGCAACGCCTCGAGCGAGGGCATCGCGTCGACGCCCATCTCCTTGGCACGCTCGGCGCTGACGTAGGGATCGAACGCGATCACGCGCATGCCGAACCCGGCTGCCCGTTGCGCCACCAGCGCGCCCACGCGTCCGAGGCCGACGAGCCCGAGCGTCTTGCCGGCGAGCTCCACGCCTTCCCATCGGGAACGCTCCCACGACCCCGCCTTGAGCGCCGCATGCGCCTGTGGCGTGTTGCGGGCCTGCGCCAGGAGCAGCGCCATCGCCTGTTCGGCGGCGCTGATGATGTTGGATTGGGGCGCGTTCACGACCATCACTCCGCGCCGAGTCGCCGCGTCGACGTCGACGTTGTCGAGCCCGATGCCCGCCCGTGCGACGACCTTCAGGTGCGCGGCGGCCGCGAGCACCTGGTCGGTGACCTGCGTGGCGCTGCGGATGATCAACGCGTCGTACGGCTCGATCTCGGCCGCGAGATCGCCGGTGGCGAGGTCGGTGCGCTCGTCGACCTGGAAGTCGGCCCGCAACAGCTCGAGCCCCTGAACCGACAACGGTTCGGTGACGAGGACCCTCATCGAACGGGCTCGTCGAGCCTCACGGCGTACGCGACTCCATGAACACCGTTTCGGCGGCGGCCACCGCAGCACCCCGCTTCACCGGGTGGCCGAGCGACTCAAGCGTCATCTCGAGCGCCGCGAGGCCGCGGATGATGTCGAGCTCGCTGACATATCCGAAGTGTCCGATGCGGAAGACCTTCCCCTTGAGAGGGCCCTGGCCGGGGGCGAGCACACAGCCGTGCTCGGCGCGGATCGTGTCGCTGATCGTGTCGGCGTCGGCAGACTCCGGCGACCGGATCGCGGTGACCGTCCAGTTGTCGTCGAGGCCCTCACCGAACAGGTCGAGGCCGAGCGCCTTGGCGCCCTCCTTGACGGCGCGCGAGAGCATCCTGTGTCGTGCCATCGCGGCATCGACGCCGTGCTGGAAGTACAGCTCGAGCGCCGCCTGCAGTCCCTGCATCACGCTGATCGCCGGGGTCCAGGGGTTCTCGGGGTCGGGAAGGTCGGCGAAACGCTTGTAGGTCGCCCAGTCGAAATAGAACCGGGGATTCGTGGCCTCATGCGTCGCCCGCCAGGCCCGATCGCTGATCGCGACGAACGCGATGCCCGGCGAGGCGCTGAGCGCCTTCTGCGACCCGCCGACCGCGACGTCGATGCCCCAGGCATCGAACTCGAACGGCACCGCGCCGAGCGAGGAGACGACGTCGACCATCACCATCGCCCCCGCCTCGTTCGCGACCTTGGCCAGTCGCTCGATCGGCTGGATCACGCCGGTCGACGTCTCGGATTGCGTGAGCAGCACGGCCTTCACGGGGTGCTCGGCGAGTGCGGCCGCGACCTCGTCGGGCCGGATCCTCTCTCCCCACTCGTAGTCGATCGTGAGCACGGTGAGTCCGAAGGTCTCGGCAAGCGCCTTGAACCGCTCCGCGAAGAACCCCGCGACCGGCACCAGGACCTCGTCGCCCGGCGAGAAGCAGTTCGAGATCGCCGATTCGAGCCCGCCGGTGCCGCTCGAGGTCATCACCAGCACGTCGGCCGTCTCGGTTCGGTAGAGCAGGCGAAGCCGCTCGGTGACCTCGCGCATGATGCTCCCGAACCCGGGACCGCGGTGGTAGACGAGGGGGCTGCCTTGCGCGAGCAACACCTGCGGCGGGATCGGGGTCGGGCCGGGGGCCAAGATGATCTCGGGCCTGTCCACGGTGCGGATCAGCTCCTCGTCGGTGTCGTGCCTGGCTCGGTCGCCAGACTAGCAGGGGCCGTCGACCCCCCCGGCGAGCGACCGGCGAGGGCACGATTCCGCAATGTCGGGCTCGGCAGGCAACGGCAGGTCCGTATCATCGTGCGGGCGCTCCGTAGGGCGCCACCCGAGCGATGGCGACCCTTCGATTCCTGCTCAAGCGCTCCTTCGCCCAGCGATCGCTGGGGCTGGCCGTCGTCCTCACCCTGGCGTTCACGATCGGCGTGCTCGTCGCCGGACCGATCTACGCCGATGCTGCCCGCGAGGCGATCCTGTCGTCCTCGATCGGCAGCGAGGGCGTGACCGTCAGGAACGCCCGGCTGCAGGTGGTCGGAGGTCCGGAGTTCGACTGGCGCGTGGCCGACTCCGCGATCGCGAACGCCCTCGACGGTGCGCCCGTGAACACGCTCGTGCCCCAGGGCCTCGGCACCGTGCGGCTCGGTGGGACCGACGGCCCCTCGTCTCCCCTCGTCTTCCGCGACGGTGCGGGCGACCATCTCACGATCGATGGAGCGCCGCCGGCCACCGGCGAGATCGTCCTGCCGGCCGAACGGGCGGCGGCCCTGCAGGTGGAACCCGGCGACTCGATCGACATCGTCGGGCCGAACGACGGTGTGCAAACCCTGCGCGTGTCCGGCACCTCCAGCGCGCCCGATCCCGACGACCCGTTCTGGTTCGGAGGTCGGAGCCCGTTCCCGGCGCAGGATTCCACGGAACCGCAGCCGGCGCTCGTGAGCCGCGGTACCTACCTCGACGCTGCCCGCCGGCTCGCCCTCACGAGCGAGTACACCTGGGACGCCTTCCTCGCGCTGCGCGGCCTGCGCTTCGATGCCGCATCGCAGGTCCCGACGCAGCTCGCCGACGCCGAGGCAGCGGTGCAGGCACAGCCGGGGCTGAGCTCGGCCCGCCTCGTGACGGGACTCGACACCCTGTTCGATCTCGTCGACCAGCGGGTGCGCAACCTGCGAGTTCCGATCCTGCTCGTGGTGTTCCAGATCGGCGCCGTCACCCTGGCCGTGCTGGCGGGGGTGGGAGCGCTCACGTTGAGCCGGCAGTCGTTCGAGCTCGCCGTGCTGCACAGCCGGGGCTTCCCGAGGCGCACGCTGCTCGCCGCCCAGGGCGCGCAGGCGCTGATCTCGGCGGTCGTGGCCTATCCGTTGGGCCTGCTGCTCGGGCTGGGTCTCGCCAGGCTCGCAGGCCTCTCGAACGGGCGGCAGCTCAGGGGAGTGGCCTTCCCGATCAGACTCACTCCCGGCGCGCTGTGGCTCGGGGTGGCGGTTGCCCTGCTCGGGGCGCTCGTCCTCCTTGCGCTCTCGGCCCCGGCAGTCGGCCGCACCGTGGTCGAAGAACGCCGGCGGGCCTCGCGCGAGGACCGGCCGCTGCTCGCGAGGGTTCCCGTCGAGCTGATCGTGGTGCCGCTCGGCATCTTCGCGTTCATCCAGCTGCGCGGAGGCACGAAGCCGCAACCAGGCGCGGGTGCGATCGAGCCCCTCGTGCTGGCCGCACCAACGCTGCTGTTGTTCGCGGCGTCGTTCATCGCCCTGCGAGCGCTGTCGTTCGGCATGCGGCGGCTCGACGGGCGCATCGGGCGAACGCGCCGGCTCCCCGCCTATCTCGCCGGTCGCCGGCTCGGCCGTTCGCCCGGCACCGGCTTCGCGGCCGCGCTCCTGCTGCTGTTGTCGATGGGACTGCTGGTGCTCGCCACGAGCTACCGCGCGATCGTGTTGCAGAACCACAGCGATGCCGCACACGTGCAGGTCGGGGCCGACTGGAGCGTGAGCGCGACGCCTCCCGGTCAGCCGCTCGCCGCTGCCGGCTCCCTGCCGCCACTGACGATGGCCGTGGTGCGCACCGAGCCGCGGCTGCCATCGGGAACCTTCTCATTGCCTCCGACGGCGATCGGCATCGACCCCTCTCGCTACGGCGAGGCCGGCTGGTGGCGATCGGATCTGTCCGAAACCCCGCTCGACGAGATCCTCCAGCGCCTGGAAACGCCCCCGATCGGCACGCCGGTCCCCGAGGGAACGCAGGAGCTCTCGATGACGATCGAGATGCCCGAGGGCGTCGACGTCCTGCGGCTCCAAGCGACCTCGGTCGCCCCCAACGGGAACCTCACGACGACCCAACAACCGCTCACGGAGGGCTCGCAGCCCGTCGCGCTTCCGGTGCCCGACGCACAGCGGCTCCTCTCGATCACGTTCGCAGCCGACATCAGCGCCGAGCTGCCCGCCGAGGTCGCGGTCGCGATCGCGACACCACGACTCGGTGAGGCCAGCCTCGACCTCGAGACCTGGCAACCGATCACCTGGCGCGGCAGCGCGGGCAGCGCGGCGCCGGCCGAAGGCTCGCTCGTGTACACGTTCCGCCCGGGCGCGGGCGTCGTTGTGGGCGGGCTGTTGCCCCCCGCGCCGGCACTGCCTGCGCTCGTCTCCGACGACGTCGCAGCGCAGATGGACGGCACCATCGAGGTCGGCATCGCGGGCCAGCGATTGCCGGTCGAGCTCGTGGCGAACGCCGACCAGTTCCCGGGTGTGGTCCCCAATGCGCCGTTCGTGGTGGTCTCGGTGCAGGGACTGCTGGAACGGCAGTTCTCGATCCCGGAACCCGGCCTCACCGCGAGCGAGGTGTGGGCCAACACTCCCGACGACCCGTCCAACTCGCTGGCCGCCGCCGGCTGGACGACCGGCGTGGTGAGCGCTACCGCACCGATCGAGGGCCTGCTCGCCCAGCTTCCCCAGTCGTTGGCCGTCGGCATGAACTTCGCCGCCGCCGCCGCCGGCGTGGGCCTCGTGATCATCGGCGTGGCCGCAGGGCTGTACTTCACCATGCGCCGCCGCGACTACGAGTTCGCAGCCCTTCGGGCGATGGGCGCCGGACACCGTCAGATCCGAGCCACGCTTGTGCTCGAACAGACCGCGCTGCTGGGGTTCTCGATCGTCGCCGGCCTGGGCATCGGCTACTGGCTGCTGAGGCTCGTGATGCCGTACGTGGGCACGAGTCTCGGGGTGTCCTTCCCGGCACCCGTGCTCGTGATCGACTGGGCCGCGCTCGGCGCGGCCGTGCTGGCCATCGTCGTCGCGAGCGCGCTGGCCCTCTGGGCGGCGCTGCGGACGTTGATGCGATCGTCGGTCACCGGCGTGCTGCGGGGTGAAGCCGAGTGACGATGGTGAGTCCGGAACTGTTCGCACCCACGGAGCACGAGGCCTTGATCCGGTTCCGCCATGTGTACAAGGTCTATCGCATCGCCGAGACGGGCGTGGTGGCGCTCGGGGGAGTCGACCTCGACGTCGCCGCCGGCGAGTTCCTGGCGGTCGTCGGCCCGAGCGGTGCCGGGAAGTCGACGATCCTCAACCTCATCGGCGGACTCGACCGCGCCTCCGCGGGCTCCGTCGAGGTCGACGGTCGCGACCTCGGGCTGATGGGCATCGACGAGCTCACGCACCATCGGGCCGCACGCATCGGATTCGTGTGGCAGGGCACCGCGCGGAACCTGGTCCCCTATCTCACCGTTCGGGAGAACGTGCGGTTGCCGGCCGCGGTGGACCCGCGAGGCGCCCTCGGCCGGCGCCACGACCCCGATGAGCTCGTGCGGCTCGTCGGGCTCGGTGACCGGTTGCGGCATACGCCCGGCATGCTCTCCGGTGGCGAGCAGCAACGCGCTGCGGTCGCGGTCGCGCTCGCGAACACGCCCGCCATCCTGCTTGCCGACGAACCCACGGCCGAGCTCGACTCCGAGAGCGCCGCCGCCGTGCTCGAGGCGTTCAGAGCGGTGAACCGCGAGTTCGGGGTCACGATCGTCATGGTGACCCACGATCTCGGAGCAGCCCGCGCTGCGGACCGGCGCATCCGCGTGCGCGACGGAAGGCAGCTGCACGACGGCACGGCGGTGGCGCCCCTCGGTCGTGACGGTCGCGTCCGGCTGCCCGACGAGGCGGTCGCGGCGCTCGGCGACGGGGAGCTCGAGGCCGAGATCTCCCCCGACGAGGTGCGTCTGCGGCGGCGGAACGAGACCGGCGATGCCTGAGATCGACGACCTGCGTGCGACGTGGGGGCGCCGCTCCGATGATCAGTCGGACGCGACCGTCCCCGAGCCGCCGCCGGCCGCCGGCACCGAGCCGGCTGCCGATCGGATCCCCCCGCTCCTGGAAGCCGACCGTGTCGTTCGCTCCTACCCGGGAACCCACGGGGCCCTGGCGGTGCGCGGCGCGTCGCTCGCGTTGGCGCCGCGCGACTTCGTGGCGCTGATGGGTCCGAGCGGCTCGGGCAAGACCACGTTCATCGGAGCGATGAGCGGGCTCGACGCCCCCGACGAAGGCGAGGTCCGGTGGCAGGGGCGCCCGATGCGCGATCTCTCGCGTTCGCAGCGCCACGCGTTGCGCCGACGGGGCATGGGGGTGGTCTTCCAATCGTTCGGACTGCTCCCGACGTTGTCGGCCCTCGAGAACGTGGAACTCCCGCTGCGGGTGGACGGCGTCGACCTCGACGACGCGCACGGGCGTGCGCGAGCCTGGCTCGAGCGGCTCGGCCTCGCCGACCGCCTCGAGAACCGAACGTTCGAATTGAGCGCGGGCCAGCAACAGCGGGTCGCGGTCGCCCGAGCCCTCATCTCGGAGCCACAGGTCGTGCTGGCCGACGAACCGATCGCCGAGGTCGACACCGAGAACGCCGACCTGATCCTCGAGGCCCTGTGGGATGTGGTCGGCCGTGGAGGCGCGGTGCTGGCCGCAACGCACAACCCCGAGGCGCTGCGCTACGCGAACCGCGTGGTGGTGTTCCGCGACGGAGCCGTCGACGCCGAGGGAAGTCCCGACGACCTCGTCCACCGCCTCACGACCGACTAGTCTGGTCCAGACTACCTGGCGTCTCGCGGCGGAACGGTCAGAACCGCAGGGACTTCCAGACGTCGTCGCCTCGGTCGACGGTCGCCTCGGCGTCGAGCTCGACCGGAAGCGGGCGCTCGCCCGGCTCTCGTCGCAGCACGCGGTCGAGCATGCTGCGCCTGCCCCGAGCGCGCGACACCGCTCTCGCCGTTCGGTCGCGCCGCGTCTCACGGATGCGGCGTTGCAGATCGAGGTCTCAGGTGGGGTGACCGAGCGCGGGGCCGCCGATGTGCATCGGTCAGCCTTTCCCCGGCACGAGCGTGCGCAGGTCGACATTTGGGTCGGCCAGGGCCGCGGGGTCGGGTGCGGCCCGGGCCGA
>JAOUEA010000237.1 GCA_029858935.1 Actinomycetota bacterium | reverse complement strand
CGACGAGATGGCCCTCCCCGCGCCGATCGCGCTGCTGATCTTCCATATCTCACGCGAAGCGGTCATGAACTCACTCAAGCACTCGCAGGCGTCCGACTTCTGGATCAGCGTGCATGAGGACGACGATTCGATCGTTCTCCGTCTGCGAGACAACGGCGTGGGCTTCGACACCACGGCACCTGGTCCCGAGGGCCACTTCGGCATGGCGATGATGCGTGAACGCGCACAGGTCGGTGGTGGCACGTTCGAGCTGGCGAGTACTGAAGGTGAAGGCACGACCATCACCGTGAAGTTCCCGAGCTCATTGCTGCAAGCCGAGCTTCCGGCCCAGGCCGTGACCGGCGGGGAAGGCGACGCTCCGACGACAGATGCTTCCCCCGGTACATCTGGATCCACGCGGGGGGACGACGGTTATCGGCGAAGCGTCCCCGCATGACCATCACCGTGAAGGCGGTCAATCCGGAGTAGAGGAAGACGTCGCCGATCGACAGCACGATCGAGGCGGGGGGCGGCAGCCCGATCACATCCGCCAGCGGGGTGACCACATCGGTCGAGGTCATCAGATGGTGCTTTCCGTCGTCGATCGCGGCAGGGAGTGCGCCACCCGGGGCTCCGGTCGCCGCGATCGCCGCCGCACTGACCGGCATTCCGCCGTTGAGGCCGATGACCGAGAAGTTGAGGGCGAGGCCCAGCAGCAACAGCGGGGCCGCGGGAAGCCGTCGATTCACCCAGACGAAGGCGATCAGCAAGGCATAGCTTCCGACGAGCAGTGCGACTGCCAGGTCGTCATCGATCCATCGACGCATCGGCACCACCTGCAGCAGTAGCGCGAAGAGCGCGGCACCCCACCAGTGCACGTGCACTCGTTCGAAGTTGCGCAGGCTCCCGCCCGCGAGGTATCCGGCGGCGAGGCCGACAGCGACGAAGATCAGTACGACGATCATGGTGGGGAAGGTTCGATGCGGAACGGCATCGTCCCATCGCTTCCGATGCAAGTCCAGCGGCCTCGAACGAAGAGGTTCGGGGCTGCCGAACTGCGTTGGCGCCCGTAGGCTCGAACCGTGGCACTGGACGCCGATCGCGGCTACTTCGGACCTGACAGCGTCTCCTGGCAGGTGCACCGCGAGGTCACCGTGCTGTTCGGAGGCGCGCGCGCGCTGTTGATGCAAGCCGCCCACCCTCTCGTCGTGGCCGGTGCCACGCAGACCGGCATGTACGAACGGAACCCGTGGAAGCGGCTTCAGCGCACACTGATCCTCACCTACTCGATGACGTTCGGCACCAAAGCCGAGGCGCATTCCGCCGCAGATCGCATCAACGACGTGCATTCGCGCATCAACGGTGTCGACCCGATCACTGGCAAGCGCTACGACGCCCTCGACCCCGAACTCCTGTTGTATGTGCACGCGTGCTTGATCGATTCGGCCATCCTCTTCGAGCACCTGACGGTCGGGAAGCTCGACGACGCTGGGCGGCAACGCTTCCATGAGGAGCAGATGCTCGCGGCCGAGCTCTGCCTCATACCGCGAGGAATGGTGCCGCCGACCTGGCGCTCGCTTCGTGCTTGGCTCACCGAGTTCGAGGAACGAGGCGACCTTGTGGTGACCGATGCGGCCCGTGCGGTGCTCGATCTCTTCATCGACCCGCCCCGGGAGGCTGAGTGGCGTCCGGTGTTGCGTGGCGTGTCCCGCCTCGCGTACGGGACGCTTCCCCACGGCATCCGTGAGATGTACGGCCTTGGGTTCGGTCCGGTGAAGCGCGCCGCGATGAGAGCCTCGTTTCCGATGATCAAGGCGGGCCGGCCGTTACTGCCGTCGCGATTCCGATTCATCGCGCCGTACACCGATTTCATCATGCGTCAGCGTGGCATCGACCCCGGCAGCGAAGTCGCGGATGCGCGGAAGCGGGCCGGCATCCGGTTGTAGAGGCTCCGCGGCGCGACCCCCTTTGCTGTGACGGCCGTGGCAGACTTGCAGTGATGGCGGACTCGCTCGACGTCGACGCAGTGCTGCTCGATATCGACGGTGTGCTTGTCACGTCGTGGGATGCGCTTCCCGGCGCGCTTGAGGCCGTGGCGACATTGCGGGCCCACGGTGTCGCGTTCAAGCTGATCACGAACACCACCACGCACACACGTTCGGCACTGGCCGAGACGATGCGAAGGGCCGGCTTCGACATCGTGATGGACGAGCTCGTCACGGCTGTGAGCGCAACCGCCTCGTACCTTCGGGCACACCATGTCGGGGCTCGCGTCTTCGTGCTCAGCGACGGCGACCCACGAGCCGATCTCACGGACGTGCAGCTCGTCGATGTCGACGACGCCGACGTCGTCGTGCTCGGCGGGGGCTGTGACGATTTCAGCTACGACATCCTGAATCGGGTGTTCCGGCGACTGAACGGTGGAGCTGGGTTCGTGGCGATGCACCGCAACCTCTACTGGCGTACCCGTGACGGGCTCCAGCTGGACGGCGGCGCGTTCGTCGCCGCGCTCGAGGAAGCGTCGGGCGTGAAGCCGGTGATCTGCGGGAAGCCGTCGCCCGCCTACTTCGCCGCCGCGCTGGGGATGTTAGGGGTCGACGCCTCTCGCGCGGCCATGGTCGGCGACGACATCGCGAACGACGTGGCGGGAGCCCAAGCCGCGGGGCTCGCGGGCGTCCTCGTGCGGACGGGCAAGTTCCGCCCCTCCGATCTCGAGCGTGGGAGGCCGGATTCAGTCGTGGCATCGATCGCAGACGTTCCAGCCCTGCTGGGGCTCGCGGGCTGATGGGGGAGTCAGATCGGGACGTCGCTCCTCCCTTGTTCGATGGCATCGCGTCCCGATACTCCTGGGCCGGCGCGGTGATGTCGCTCGGTCAGGACCCACGGTGGCGTCGCTTGATGGTCTCGAAGCTCGAGGTCGTGCCGGGTTCCCTCGTGCTCGATGTGGCTGCGGGCACAGGGCTCGTTTCGCGAGAGCTCGCCGCACGTTTCCAAGTCGGCGTGATCTCTCTGGATCCGAGCGAATCCATGCTGCGGGAGGGTCTGCCGGCGAACCGGTCATCCGGGCTCGGCGCGCAGATCCGCCCGGTGCTCGGCCGTGCCGAGTCATTGCCGTTTCCCGACGGGGTGTTCGACGCTCTCACGTTCACGTATCTCGTGCGCTATGTGGACGATCCCGCCGGCACCGTGCGCGAGCTCGCTCGGGTCGTTCGGCCGGGGGGCGCGATCGCATCGCTTGAGTTCCACGTCCCGCAGCAGCCGATGCTTCGGGTCGGCTGGTTCGCCTACACGCGCGGAGTCCTGCCC
>JAOUEA010000048.1 GCA_029858935.1 Actinomycetota bacterium | reverse complement strand
AAGATCGCCGTCGCGTCGGCTGACGCCCGTGCGATCGAAGTGTTCCAGCAGTGGCAGAGCGAACTTCCTGCTGGTGCCGAGCGACTCCCGGAAGGCGCTCACGGTGAGGCCTTCGGGTCTGGCTCGCACGAGCGCCTCGGCACGAGCGACGAACCCCGGGGTGAAGACCAGCTCCTTCGATACCTTGATCACGAGCCCTGCCGACGCGGCCGCGTCGATGACGTCGCGGCTCAGGCCGGCGCGTTCCAGCTCGGTGGTCGTGGCAGGGGTCGCTTCGTTCGCGCCGGAGATCGCGGCGAGCAAGCGCTGCACGTTTGGGTCGGCCTCGTCGAGTGCGACACGATGTCCGCTCAGGCGCACGGTCGTGGCGGTGCGCTCCACGGCCCCCGAGCTCACCATGGAGTCGATCGCAGCCTCGATCAGTCCTCGATCGGTGGGCGCACCCGAGGCCCTCAGCGCGCCGGCGACCACCGAGCGGACGTCCCCGATCGGCGAGCCGGGCGCGAGGGGCTCTCGCTCGTGGAACTCGGCGAGGGCGTCGGACACCGCGCGTTGCGTTGCGAGCCTGACCGATGGATCAATGACCCATTCACCCATCAACGTGGCGGGGTCGTGCGCTTCGATGCCGACGAGCTGTGGCACCTCGCGAGCCTCGAGCGCTCCGCGCTCGCGCACGAGGAGCGCGGGAAGCTCGTCGGGTGTGGCCCCCGATCGGGCCGCCAGACGTCCGGGCGCGGCCGACGCCTTGCCCGGCGCCACGTCGAGCACGAGCCCACCGGCGACGGTCTCTCGCCGGCCGGCTTCCCGCAGGACGAACCGGTCGCCGACGGCCAGCACGAGCGGTCGCGACGTACGGAATCGTGCGAAAGCCCGCGATCTGGGCTCGAGCCGCTTCTCGTCGAGGAACCGCACCCGAGCGTCGGCCTCGGCGGCACCGGCATACACCTTGAACGCACCTCTCGAGGTCAACGCCTTCGAGAGCCCCCTCACCGCTCTCAGCTCGGCGTCGAAGGTCGAGGTCGGCGCCCAACGGCCCGGCGTCGTGACGACGTCGCCGCGCTCGAGGTCGCCTCGCTCGACGCCCCCCAGGTTCAGCGCGACCCGTGCCACGGGGCACGCGCGCTCCTCGCTCTCCCGGTGGGTCTGCAGCGAACGGATGCGGGCTCGGCGGTCGCCGGGTTCGATCGCGATCTCTTCGCCCGTGGCGAGGCAGCCGCCGGTGAGCGTTCCCGTCGTGACGGTGCCGGCGCCCTTGATCGTGAACACGCGATCGACGAACAGCCTCGGAGGCCCGATGATCGGCCCCGGCGTTGCCGCGATCATCGTGTCGAGCGCTTCGCGCAGTTGATCGAATCCCTCGCCGGTGGCCGACGAGACGTGGACCACGGGTGCCTCGGCGAGCCCGGTCTTCTGGAGTCGCTCGCGCACCTCCTGTTCGGCGATCGCGAGGGTCTCGTCGTCGACGAGGTCGCGCTTCGTCAGGGCGACCACGCCACGCTCGACGCCGAGCACGTCGAGGATCTCGAGGTGTTCCTCGGACTGCGGCTTCCAGCCCTCGTCGGCAGCCACGACGAACACGACCAGGGGCACGGGGCCGACCCCGGCGAGCATGTTGCGGATGAACCGCTCGTGGCCGGGCACGTCGACGAAGCCGATCTCGCGTCCGCTCGGAAGCTCGCACCAGGCGTAGCCCAGGTCGATCGTGAGGCCCCGCCGCTTCTCTTCGGCCCACCGATCGGGATCGATCCCGGTAAGGCGATCGATCAGCGACGACTTGCCATGATCGACATGCCCAGCGGTCGCGACCACTCGGTGCGCGGCCCGAGCATCACTGCGCTGCGCGGCGCGAGCCGCGAGCGGATGCCGGGTGGCGGGCTCGCCCGTCACCTCAGTCCTCGTCGTCCAGCTCGTCGCCTTCCAGGGCGTACCAGGTCGCCCTGGCGAGGTCGGGCACCTGCTCGTCGGTCACGGTGCGCAGGTCGAGCAGCACGTGGTCGGGCTCGACGCGAACGAACACGCTCGGGCTGCCCGTCCGAAGGCGCGCCGCGAAGGCCGTGGGATCGGGCACAGAGACGCGCACGCCCCACGATGGGAGAGCCGTATCGGGCATCGACCCGCCGCCGACCACCGACTCACAGCGGTGCACGTGCGCATGCTCGAGGTCTCCGCCGATCGTCTCGTTGAGCCGCCGGGCACGTCGGTGCACCGTCTCCGCGGATTCCCGCAGCATGCGAACCACCGGCACCTCGTCGTCGTGGCCGGTGCCGATCAGCGTGAGCACCTGTTCGAGCGCGGCCACCTGCATCTTGTCGACCCGCACCGCCCGTGCGATCGGGTGCCGGCGCAGCTTCGCCACGAGTTCGGCGCGGCCGATGATCAGACCGGCCTGAGGTCCGCCGAGCAGCTTGTCGCCAGAGCACGTGATCAGGTCGGCTCCGTCGGCGAGGGCATCGGCGACCGCGGGCTCCCCCGGGGGCAGACCGTGCCCGCTTCGCAGGAGGCCTGAGCCCACGTCGAACAGGAACGGCACGCCGTGCCGGGTGGCCAGGCGGGCAAGATCGGTCGCGGGCGTGGAGGCCGTGAATCCGACGACCCGATAGTTCGACGGGTGCACCTTGAGCACGGCGCCTACGCGATCGGTGAACGAAGCCCGGTAGTCGCCGATGCGCGTGCGGTTCGTCGTGCCGACCTCGACGAGCTTCGCGCCCGCGGCGGACATGATGTCGGGGATGCGGAACTCACCGCCGATCTCGATCAGCTCGCCCCGTGAGACGAGCACCTGCTTCCCCTTGGCGAGGGCCGCGAGGCTGAGCATCAGCGCCGCCGCGCAGTTGTTCACGACGAGGGCGTCCTCGGCGCCGGTGAGGGCCATGAGCATCGCCTCGGCCCGTTCGGAGCGCCTGCCACGCCTTCCACTGTCACGGTCGACCTCGAGGTCGCTGTAACCGGAGGCTGCTCGTGCGGCTGCGCGGACCGCGCGTTCGGGAAGCGGTGCCCGTCCCAGGTTCGTGTGCAGGATCACGCCGGTGGCGTTGATGACCGGCGTGAGGCCGGAAGAGATGCGCGATGCGCCGGCGATCGCCCGGGCCAAGATCTCATCGTCGGAGGGACGTTCGTGGCCGGAAGAGCTCGCCGGCGTGCCTGCCGCGCGCAACTCGTCGAGCACGGCGGTGAGGCCGCGCTTCAGCAGCGCACGTCCGACCGTGGCCGCCGCCCTCTTGCCAGGATCGGACCGCAGGAGCGAGTCGACCGAGGGAAGGGAGCGGCGCGCGTCCGGCATGCTTCGAGCCTATCCGGTGGGGCCTCGCGCGGCGCGGCACATGGGCGGTGGCGCGGCTTCCGTGGCAGGATATGGCGCGATGGCCGATATCCGCGAGCGCCCAGCTTTCCAGTCGTCCGAGGTCACGAGCATGATCCGGGGCGGGGGGCTCGACATCGAGATCGCCGACGGCTCGATGGCGACCGAGGACATGATCCTCAATATCGGGCCCCAGCACCCTTCGACCCATGGCGTGCTTCGAGTGGTGCTGGAGCTCGACGGCGAAGTGATCGTGCGGGCCGAGCCGGTGATCGGCTACATGCATCGCGCGGCCGAGAAGCTCGCCGAGTTCCGGGACGCGCGCCAGACGATGGTGCTGATGAACCGGCATGACT
This sequence comes from Actinomycetota bacterium, assembly GCA_029858935.1. GTDB lineage: Bacteria > Actinomycetota > UBA4738 > UBA4738 > HRBIN12 > JAOUEA01. Next base: position 9,844 of record JAOUEA010000048.1, on the reverse strand, counting down.
GGATCAGCGCCTTCAACAACGAGCTCGGGTTCGTCATCGCTGTCGAGCGGCTCGCCGGTATCGAGGTACCCGAGCGCGCGCAGTGGATCCGCACGATGTTCGCCGAGTGGAACCGCATCCTGAACCACCTGATGTTCTCCGGGTCCTACCCGCTGGAGCTCGGCGCGATGACGCCGATCTTCTATGCGTTCCGCGAACGAGAGATGGTCCAAGATCTGATGGAGAGCGCGACCGGCGCGCGCATGCATCATTCGTACTGTCGCGTCGGAGGACTGAAGGACGACTTGCCGGCCGGATTCCTGAAGCGCAGCGTCGACGTGCTGGCTGCGGTCCGAAAGACGATCCGCGACTTCGAGACCTTGATCATGGGCAACGAGATCATCTTCGCCCGGTGCCGCAACATCGGCGTCCTGCCTGCGGAGACCGCGGTGGCCTACGGCACCAGCGGGCCCGTGCTTCACGCGAGCGGTGTGCCGATGGATCCACGCAAGGACGAGCCCTACGAGAAGTACGACGAGGTCGAGTTCGACGTGCCGGTCGGCCAGACCGGCGACAGCTACGATCGGCTGTGGGTGCTGGTCGAGCGCATGAAGCAGAGCTGCGACATCATCGAGCAGTGCATCGACAAGCTTCCGCCCGGCGACTTCCGCGCACCCAAGCTTCCGAAGACGCTGAAGCTCGACGGCGAGGTGTACGTGCGCACCGAGAACCCCCTCGGCATGATGGGCTACTACCTCGTCGGCAACGGGAAGAAGCAGCCGTACCGGTTGAAGATGCGCACCCCGTCGTTCTCGAACGTGAGCGTGATCCCGGCGATGCTGCCCGGCACCCAACTCCCTGACCTGATCTCGATCCTCGGCTCGATCTTCTTCGTGGTCGGCGACGTCGACCGTTAGCGCTCGTTCCCGTGCCCGACCGCTTCGAGGCTGCGCACGAGCGTGCGCGAGCGGTCGCCGACGACGTGCTGTTCCCGCGGGCGCAGGCCACCGATGGCGCGCAGCTGGTGCCCGCCGGGAACCTCGATGCGTTGCGCGACGCCGGGTTGTTCGGATTGCAGGGCCCCGACGACGTGCCGGGCGGGCTCGGGGCCGGCCATGTCGAAGCACGCCCGGTGCTCGAGGCGGTGGCAGGCGGGTGCGGCGCCACGGCGTTCGTCTGGGCTCAGCACCACGGAGCGGTGCGACGCGTCTCGGGTGGCGACGGTCCCGCGCGTGATGTGTGGCTTCCGCGGCTCTGCGACGGTTCGACCCTGGCGGGTATCGGCTTCGCGTATCTGCGGCGGCCGGGTCCGGCGCCGGTGCGTGCCTCCCGCGTCGACGGCGGGTGGCGCCTCGACGGCGAGGCGCCATGGATCACGGGCTGGGGCCTGATCGAGGCACTCGTCGTCATGGCTCGAGCCGACGACGGTTCGGTGGTGACGATCGTCGTGGGCCGGCCCGGCGATCACGCATCGCTGCACGCCGGCGAGCCACAGGCACTCGCGGTCATGGGCGCGACCGGCACCGTGACGCTCGCGTTCGACGCGCTCGAGGTGCCCGATCGCGACGTGGTCGGGGTGCAGTCCGACGAGGCGTGGCGGCGCCGCGACCGTACCGGCTCGGCGCTGCCACCGGCGGCGCCGCTGGGCATCGCCGATCGCGCGATCCGTCTGCTGGGCGAGCGGGAGGCGCCGGAAGCGATGCAGGCCGCGTCGGCTCTCGCCGCCGACCTCGCGTCCCGGCGCGGCACCGCCGACGACATCGCGCGAGCCGTCACTGCCGCGATGGCCTCAGGGGACGGTCCCCTCGAAGAAGCCTTCGTCGCCGGAGCTGTCGAGCGCGATCGCGGGCTCGATCTCGCCAGGCGCGCGACCGATGCCCTCGTCGCGGCCAGCGGCGGTCGGGCGATGTCGCTGGAGCATCCGGCGCAGCGGCTGAGCCGGGAGGCCACCTTCTACCTGATCCAGGCGCAGACGGGGGATCTGCGCGCCGCGTCGCTCCTGCGCACCGCTCGCGGCGACTGAGCGGCTCCAGTTCTTCCCGCGTGCATGCCGATACGTCCATGGGGATCGACCCCGAGGGGGTTTCGACGTGGAGACGATCGGGCTGTTCCGTACCCGAGCGACGCGAGACGGTGCCATGGAGGTCTGGGCCAAGGGCTGGCGGTTGGAGTCGCAGGTGCCCGCCCTCGTGCCCGCCGTGATCGCGGTGGGTTTCCTGTTCTCGCCGTTCTCGCTGCCGGTGCGCGCGCTCGGCGCCGCGATGCTGCTGGTGTGCGCATGGATCGTGCTGCGCTTGTCCCGCCTGGGGTTCCGGCTCGACGTCGCAGGCGTGCAGGTGACCGACGTGCTCCGATCGCGCCGCGTGGTCTGGCAGCGTTTCGACGGGTTCGTCGGGGAACGCAACGAGCACGAGGGCAGGTGCGTCTTGCTGACCACCGACGGCGAGCGCCTGCGCTCACCCGGCACCCTCGACCCGGACGAGATGGATCCGTTCTGGGCCGAGGGCGACGTCTCGGCTGTGGATCAGCTGAATCGGCTGGTGTCTCGAACACGAAGTGCCATGACGTCGGGAACGGCGGTCTCCGATGCGCGGACGACCGTGACCGATGGTGGAGAAGAGGCGCTCTCTCCGGGGGCGCGTCGACTGCGGTCTATCGCTGACGGTTGAACCAGACGCCGCCGGGACCCCAGTAGCTCATACCCTCGCCCCACACGGCGATCGTCTTGCCGGAGCTGGTGATGGCGATCTCACCGTAGTCACCGTACGGTTCGCGGAATCCGCGACGCGTGATGTAGGCGAAGCCACCGGTCACGTTCGAGAGCCGGGCAGGATCGGTCCAGCTGACGCCGGCGTCGCCCGACGCCCGGTACCAGACGTTCCACGCGTTTCGGTGGCCGTTTCGGGTCTGCATGTACCACACGCGCACATCGCCGCTGCCGGTGGCCGCCACCATGGGGAACCCCGATTGCTCGTGGGGTTCGGAGAGTTTGATCGGTACTGACCACGTGAGGCCGTTGTCGAACGACGTCGAGACGAATGTGCGTTGGCGGGCGCCCGAGCGCACGGCTCCGTCGTAGACGAAGAAGAGACCACCGTCGTCGTCGGCGGCGACCGAACTGTGTCCGATGTAGTAGTCGGAGGGACACGCCACCGAGACGCACGGCACGCCGATGCGCACGGTACCCACCACGATGTTCTGCCACGTGTTGCCGCCGTCGTCTGAGACGAGCGCATGATGTTTGACGACGCCGCGGGGGGTGCCGCCCGGCCCCGAGTAGCTGATGCTCGACTGCGCCAACACCACGGTGCCGTCGCTCGTGACATCGCCGTCGTATGCGAAGTAGTAGCGATCGGACGACACCACTCGGCGCCGCCGCCAGGTCGCGCCGCCGTCGTTCGACCTCGCCACGAAGGGATCTCCGCCGCTCGGGCCGTTCCACGTCACCCACACGTCTTGCCCGTCGTCGCTGACCACCAACGCGGGTTTGTCGTTCCACGGGGTCGTCCCTTTCGTGGAGACGGGGTCGGTCCAGGTACGCCCATGGTCGTCGGACCTCGAGAACACGACGTTCCACGTATCCATCCAGATCGCGTACACGGAGCCCGTGTCGGGCGCGACCTCGATGATCGGATCGGCCTGCCACGGCGTGCCCTTGCAGCGGCACACCGGTCGAGCCTTCGACCAGGTCTTCCCGCCGTCGCGCGATCGTTCGAGCATCATCCACGGTTCGGGACAGTCCGCACACAGCGGGGAGCCGTACCGCGCGGCCATGATGTAGACCCACGGGTCGTTCGGGTCGGCGGCGACCGCGGGTTCCCAGTCGTTCTTGCGCGGGTGCACGATACGCGCGCCGGCCCACCCAGTCGTGGGGGATCGGGTCACGCTGCTCGTCCGGCCGACCTGTCCGGCGATCTCGGCGTTGTCGTAGGCGGCGATCCGTTCGGCGATCTCGTCGACCTCGTCCTCCCCGGGGGCGCTGGGCCCGCGGGCTGGCGGAGGAACGCTCGGCGCCGGCATCATCGCGGTCGTGGTGGCGAGGAGCGTGGCACCGATGACCATCGAGGCGGCGATGGCCGTGACCGCTCGACGGGTCGGCCGCGTCATAGCTGTCGGTTGATCCAGACGCCGCCGGGCCCGGTGTAGCTGTCTCCCTCACCCCACACGCCGATGAATCGCCCGGTGTTCGTGATCGCTGCCTCGCCGTAGTCGCCGTACGGCTCGCGGAAGCCGATCGCCGTCTTGTACGCCGTGCCGCCGGTCGCATCGGAGATCTTCACCGGGCTCGACCACGAAACCCCGCCGTCGGTGGAAGAGCGGTACCAGACGTTCCATGCGTCGGGGCCGCCGTCCTGTTGCATGTAGAACGCGCGCACGTCGCCGGCGCCTCGCGATTCCATGGCCGGGAACGACGCGAAGCTGCCCGTCGTCGACAGCGCGGTTCGGTTGCTCCATGTTGCGCCGCCGTCGCTCGAGCGACGCGACCAGATCGTCTGGGGGCCGCCGGCGGTTGTCGCGCCGTCGTACAGCATCACGAGGGCACCGGTCGCATCGGCGCTCACGGCAGAGTGTCCGAGGTAGTAGTCCTCGCTGCACCCCGAGGCCACGCAGGGGCTCCCAAGTTCCACCGAGTCCAGCACGATGTTCGACCACGTCGAACCCTGGTTCGTGGAGCGGATCGCGTGCACCTGTACCTGTCCTTCGGCCGAGGCGCCTGGCCCCGTGTAGCTGACGCTGGACTGCGAGAACACGACGGTGCCGTCCGCGAGCACGTCGCCGTCGAAGGCGAAGTAGTACCGAGTGGAGTTGACGACCTTCATCTGGGTCCACGTCGCGCCGGCATCGTGCGACTGCGCGATGTAGGGGTCACCGCCACTTGGACCGTTCCACGCGAGGTATACGTGCTGTCCGTCGTCGCTCACAGCCAACACCGGCTTGTCGTTCCAGGCGACCTTGCCGTAGGTCTTCACGGGAGCCGACCACGTCGCGCCGTTGTTCGTCGACTTCGTGAAGAAGACGTCGAAGTCGTTCATCCACACCGAGTAGACGGAGCCGGTGCCCGGCACGACCTCGATGATGGGATCGAATTGCCCTCTCTGCCCGGCGCATTCGCACAGGAACTGATCGGGCTTCCACGTGAGGCCGCCGTCGTCGGAACGTCGCAACACGATGAACGGCGTCGGGCAGCGGTTGCCGCACGCGTTCGGGCCCGTGTATCGAGTGGTCAACATGTAGACCCACGGAGAGGTCGGCGCGGCGGCGATCGCCGGTTCCCAGTCGTCGTCGGTCGGGCTCGCCAGCTGCTCGCCGGCCCAACCTGCGGGCGGCGCAGAGGCGAGGGGTCCGGTCTGGCCGAGCCGATCGACCTGACGGGCCTGGTCGACGGCGTTCAGGCGCCGCTCAGTGGCGGTGGCCTGCTCAACGCGCTCCGCGCGAGCCCGACTTAGCAACCTGTCGTTCGTCGCGTTGCCGCTCGTGGCGACGAACACCGCGACGGCGACGAGTGCGAACGCAGCGAGCGTCGCGATGCTCGAGGTCGCGTTGCGTTTCAGCGAAGGACCCACCATGCCCCCAACCCGGCTCGTCGATCACGACGAGCGTGTCGGTTCCCGTCGTCACGACGCTACACCTCTGGGGAAAACCACGCGACTGAACCTCGGTCAGGCCTGCACGTTGATCCAGACACCGCCCGGTCCGAGCCAACTGAAGCCCTCGCCCCAGGCTGCGACCGTGTTGCCGCGACTCGTGATGGCGATCTCGCCATAGTCGCCGTAGGGCTCGAGGAATCCGGCAGGCGTCTTGTACTGGGCGCCGTTGGACGCGTCGGAGATGCGACTCGGCGATGACCACGTGCGGCCACCGTTGCCCGACGTGCGGTACCAGACGTTCCACAGGTCGGGATCGTCGCCGTTCGCCGTCTGGAAGTAGAACAGGCGTACGTCGCGGCTGCCGGCGTACTCGACCGCGGGTGCGGTGGCGTTCTCGCCTGCCTCCGACAGCGGTGTGCGACCGCTCCAGGTGATGCCGCCGTCGCTCGAGCGTCGCACGTAGATGCGCTGTGGGCCCAGCGCCCGGCTGGCGAGGTCGTAGGTGTAGATGAGTGCGCCGTCGAGGTTGGACGACACGCTCGAGTGGCCGAGGTAGTAGTCGGCCCGGCAGTCGGCGCACGGCTCACCGACCGGGCCCGAGTCGACGACCACGTTGCGCCACGTGCGCCCGCGATCCGTGGAGATCAGAGCATGCTGCTTCACCACGCCCTCTGGGTCGGCGCCCGGAGCCGTGTAGGTGAGCGAGCTCTCGGAGAAGACGACGGTTCCGTCTGGCAGCACGCTCGCGTCGAAGGCGAAGTAGTAGCGCTTGGAGTTGACCGCCTTCGTTTGGGACCAGGTCTCGCCGGCATCGTGGGAGACGGCGATCCACGGATCGCCACCCTGCGGGCCGTTCCACGACACGTAGACGTCGCGTCCGTCAGGACCGGTGGTGAGCACGGGCTTGTCGTTCCACGAGACCTTCCCGTACGTCGGCACCGGGTCGCTCCAGGTACGACCATGGTTCGTCGACTTCTGGAAGACCACGTTGTATCCGTTCATGAAGATCGCGTAGACGTGGCCGGTTCCCGGAACGACCTCGATGATCGGATCGAACTGACCCGATCCCTTGCATGCGCACAAGGGCACGCCTTCGGTCCAGGTGCGGCCGCCGTCGCTCGAACGCTCCAGCACGATCCACGGCGTCGGGCAGTTTCCCGGGCACGGCTTCGGCTCGCCGTAGCGTGTCGCCAACACGTAGACCCATGGCTCGTTCGGATCGGCGGCGATCGCCGGTTCCCAGTCGTCCGTGGTGGGGTTCAACGGCCGCTCGCCCAGCCAGCCCGGAGCGGGACTGGCGTGGACCGCTTCGCGCGCACCGAACAGGCCGGCCTGCCGCGCCGCCCGCAGCGCGTCGACTCGCTGTTGCGTGGTCGCAGTTTGCTCGAGCTGCTCTGCGGCGGCGCCACGGGCGGGCGAGTGTGGGGTCGGCGAGCCGCCGATCGCGATCGTGAGCGCGGCGACGACGATGGTGAGCGCGATGCCCGAGGCGATCGCAGAGGCAGGCTTGCGCATCCGGTCCCTCCCGGGGGGTCGAGGGTGTGTCGGGGAGCCTAGCCCGAGAGCGGCCGTGGGCGGTAGCCCCTTTCGACCGGTCGGGAACCGCTAGGCTCGCGGACCGATGATCGACTCCCGGACGACCTTCCGGCCACGGCGCGAACCGGCGTTCGAGCGGCGCAGCCGGCTGGGCCGCCAGCTGATCGCGGTGCCGACGGTCGCGCTGTTCCTGGTGCCGCTGTGGTTGATGGTCGTGGCCTCGCTGCGTCCCCCGGGCGAGGCGCCGTCGCAGACCGTGCAGTGGTTCCCGTCAGCGCCCCCGTTGAGCAACTACGTCGACGTCTTCGAGGTGGTGCCGTTCGCGCGGTACACCGCGAACTCACTTCTCGTCGCGGCCGTGGCCGTGCCCCTGTCGGTCGTCGTGGCATCGTGGGCAGGGTTCGCGATCGCGAGGCTCCCGCGGCGTTCGAGCATGTTCCTGATCGTGTCGTGCGTGGTCGTGCTGATGGTGCCGGCGACCTCGCTGCTGGTGGGTCGAGTGAGCGTGTTCCGCTGGCTCGGACTGACGGACACTCCGATCCCGTTGATGGCGCCCGCCCTGCTCGGCACCTCGCCCTTGTTCGTGCTGCTCTACGCCTGGACGACCTCGCGCCTGCCGAAGGACCTGTTCGACATCGCGGGCGAAGCAGGGCTAAGCCCGATCGCGACCTGGTGGCGCGTCGCGATGCCCATGCAACAGGGAACGACCGCCGCCGTCGCCTCGCTCGGGTTCGTCATCTCGTGGGGGAACTTCCTCGATCCATTGATCTACGTCTACGACGCTCGATGGTTCACGGTGCCGCTCGGCATGCGGTCGCTCGCGATCGCGCCCGTCTCCGATCAGCCGCTGATGCTCGCCGCGTCGGTCATGTCGTGCCTGCCGGTGCTCGCGGCGTTCCTGGTCGCGCAGCGTCGCCTGTTCGCCGGTCCGCGGCGCCGGAGATCGGCATGACGCTCTCTCGACCGGTCGCTGCGCTGCTCGCGGTGCTGCTGGTGCTCGGCGCCTGCACGTCTGGGGGCGAAGCCCCACCCGGCCCGACCACCGTGTCGGTCTGGGTATCCGGCGACCCCGACGAGACCCAGGCTTTCCTCGATGTCGTCGAGGCGTTCGAGGCTTCGCAGGGCGCGATCGACATCGATCTGCTGGTGGTCCCCGAGCGCGACGACCTGATCGCGCGGCTCTCGACCTCGCTCGCCGGAGGCGAGCCGCCGGACCTGTTCCTCATGAACTACCGATACCTGGGGCAGTTCGAGGCCAAGGGGGCGATCGAACCGGCGGCGCCCTACCTCGACGGCTCGGAGGAGCTCTCAGCGGAGGACTTCTTCCCCGAGGTGTTGGATGTGTTCAAGACCGACGGGGTGCAGACGTGCATGCCGCAGAACGTGTCGAGCCTCGTGACCTACTACAACGCCGACCTGTTCGAGCGTGCGGGGGTCGAGCCCCCCGATGCCGGATGGACGTGGAGCGACATGGTGCGAGCGGCGACCGAGCTCACCCGCGATGCCGACGGTGACGGCACGATCGATGTGTACGGCATGGGCGTCGATCCCGAGATCATCAGGGTCGCGCCCTTCGTCTGGTCCAACGGCGCCGATGTCGTCGACGACCCTGCCCGGCCCACGCGCTTCGCGCTCGGCAGTCTCGATGCGATCCGGGCCGTCCAGGCCTTCCTGGACCTGCGCTCGGTGGCCGGCGTCACCCCGACCGACGAGGAAGCCGCGTCCGCCGATCTCGAGACCCGGTTCCTCGACGGCAGCCTCGCGATGATGTTCGAGTCGCGAAAGGTGGTGCCGTCGTTCCGCACGATCACCGACTTCGAGTGGGATGTGGCCCCGTTGCCCGAGCATCGGCGGCCCGCAACGATCCTGCACTCCGACGCGTATTGCATGACGACGGTGAGCGAGCGCCACGGCGACGCGTGGAGGTTCCTCGAGTTCGCACTCGGAACCGAGGGACAGTCGATCGCCGCGGCGACCGGACGCACCGTGCCGTCGCTCCGATCGGTGGCGGAATCCGAGGCGTTCCTCGACCCCGCCGAGCCGCCCGCGAGCTCGCAGGTGTTCCTCGACAGCGTCCCGTACATCCGAGCGGTGCCACACATCGAGACATGGCCCGAGATCGAGGACATCGTGAACGCGCTGCTCGAGGAGGCTTACTACGATCCGGCAGGAGCCGGCGAGGCCGGTGAGCTGGTCGTCGCGGTCCTCCAGCAGACACAGGCGTTGTTCGCACGGGCGAACGAGGACTGACGTCGGTGGCGACCCGCATCGATCGCGAACGGCTCGGGCTGTGGCTGATGGCAGCGCCGTTCCTCGCCGGCATCGTCCTGCTCGTCGTCGGCCCGGCCATGGTGACGGTCGTGATGTCGTTGTTCGAATGGGACCTGCTGCAGCCGGCGCGTTTCCTCGGGATCGACAACTTCCGTGAACTGTTCGGCGACCTGGCCTTCCGGGCGTCGCTACGGAACTCGCTCACCTACGTCGCGATCGCCGTGCCATTGCGCGTTGCGATCGCACTCGGCCTCGCCCTGCTGATGCACCGCCGCATGCGGGCAGTGGGAGCCGAGCGCGCTTCCGTGTTCTTCCCGACGGTGATCCCCGACGTCGCCTACGCTCTGCTCTGGCTCTGGATACTCAACCCGCTCTTCGGGCCCCTCAACCTGCTGCTCGGTGCGCTCGGTCTGCCGACACCCTCGTGGCTCTCGGTCGCATCGTCGGCACGGTGGGGCGTGATCATCATG
>JAOUEA010000047.1 GCA_029858935.1 Actinomycetota bacterium | reverse complement strand
CCGCGAACGCCCGGCTCGGATCGTAGCCATGGAACCCGGGTGCTTCCGGCCACCACAGCGGAAACGCCTCGTGCGGGTCGTCGTCATCGGCGGCGAACATCTCGTCGATGAACGCGTCGTCGACCCAACTCACGTGTGTCTCGACTCCGCCGGCCACCGCCGCCTCCGAGATCAGCTGCCCGAGCGTCATCGTGGGCGCTCGGTCGACCACGCCGAACACCCCAGGCGTCGCCCCCTCGGCGAGACGCAGCACGAAGGCAGCGAGATCGCGGGCGTCCACCCACTGGAGTCCATAGTCGGCGGGTGCCGGGGCGACCATGTGCCCACCGGCAGCGCCTCGCCTCACCCAGTACGTGAAGCGGTCCGACTGGTCGTTCGGACCGACGATGAATCCTGGCCGGATCACGCAAGCCCGATCGCCGAAGACCTCAACGACTTGTCGCTCACAGGCGACCTTCAGCGGCCCGTAGGTCTCGTCGGTCACCTCCTGGGTTTCTGGATACGGAGGCTCGAATACCGGCGAGTCCTCGTTCGCGCCCACGGGCAGATCCTCGGGATGCGCAGACAGTGACGACACGAAGCCGTACCACCCGCTGCCGGCGAGCGTCTCCACCGATCGTCTGACGACCTCCGGAACGTACCCACACGTGTCGATGACCGCGTCGAACGCGCGACCGACGAGCGCGTCGACCCCTTCTTCGCGGTCTCCGATCACGTGCTCGGCCTCGGGGAACAGATCGGTCGGCGTACGATGGAAGAGGGTCACCTCGTGCCCCCGCGCGATGGCAAGTTCGGTCATCGCGCGTCCGGAGAAGCGGGCGCCGCCGATCATCAGCAATCTCACAGGCCACCGCCGTGTCGGGGAAGTGATCTCGTCTCGTCGAGCACGACGGGCATGCTACCCGGAGGTGGACGCGCCTTCCTACGCCCGCGCGGTGGACGCGCCTTCTTGCGCCCGCGCGGTGGACGCGCCTTCTTGCGCCCGCGCGGTGGACGCGCCTTCTTGCGCCCGCGCGGTGGACGCGCGAGTCACGAGGGTCGTGGGCACCGTGACTGGGGGCGGGTCGACGATGGTTCCCTCGACGAGATCTGCGAGCAGCTCGGCGGCAGCAGCCCCGAGCTCGCGCGGATGCAGGTCGAGTGTCGACAGGGGCGGCACGGCCTTCGCGGTCATGCCGCGGTCGGACATCGAGGCCACCATGATGTCGGTGGGCACGCTCAGTCCTCGCTCGACGCACTCGGCGAGCACGGCCGCAGCGAACACCTCTGCGAAGCAGTACAAGGCGTCTGGCACGTCGGCCCTGTCGAGACATGCTGCCGCGACCGACCGAGCGATGGAGCCGATCTCGTCCCACGTGCGCGGAGACGACCAGTCCACGTCGCCTGCCGTGCAGACCCAGGGCTCCGTGTCTCGGGTTGCGCACCAGCTGCGGTAGGCGGCAAGGCTGTCGGACTCGTAGGACTCCCCCGTTCCCGCAGCGAGGACGCCGACCCGCCGGGCGCCGGCGGCGACCAGATGGTCGAGCATCGCGGTCGTCCCGCTCACGTAGTCGTTGTCGACGACCGTGGTTCGGGCGCTGCCCCCCGGCACCCTGCCGACCGTCACGATCGGCGCGGACCGGCCCTGCATCTCGCGCACCGCAGCATCGTCGGGAACCGGGTCGACGACGATCACACCATCGAGCGGGAGTCGCTCCCAGATCGTGGCCTCGCCCGCCGGCACGATCACGAGCGCGAGGCCGCGCGCGATGGCGGCCGTCGTCGCGGAGTCGATCAGGTTCGCGTTGTGTGCGAACTCTTCCACGGGCGCATGCACACCGTCGGGCAGCGAGACGGTCAGCGCGATCAGGCCCGTGCGGCCCGAGGCGAGCTGGCGACCTCGTGGATCGGGCCGATAGCCCAGCTCCTCGGCCACCGCTCGGACCCGACGTCGCGTTCCGTCGGAGACGCCGCCCTTCTCGTTCAACGCGTGCGAGACGGTCGTGATCGACACGCCTGCGGCACGCGCGACGTCACGGATGCCGACGTGGCGGCGCTCGGTCATCGCCCGATGATAGAGCCCCCGTCTTCGCGTCCGGGGACCCTGATCGCTAGGCCGCGGAGGACTCGAGCTCAGGTCGGTAGGCCCCGCCGCACGCCAGGCCGTTCATCCGAGCGCGATGCGCCAGGGCAGCTTGTGCCGCCCCGACGTTGGCCTCGTCGCCTCCCCAGGCGGCGAGGGAAGGACCCTGGAGTGCCCTCCCATAGGAGAAGCTGAGCGCCCACGGCAGCCCTCCGGCGCCGATCCTGTTCATCTCGTTCAGTCGACTCGTCGCGTGCTCGTCGCTCATGCCTCCCGACAGGAACACCACGCCGGGAACCTGCTCGGGCACGTTCGATGTCAGGCAGCGGATGGTCGCTTCCGCGATGGCCACGTCGTCGTCCTGGGTGGGGCAGCCTTTCCCGGGGACGACCATGTTCACCTTGAGCAGCGATCCCGCCAGATCCACCCGTGCCTCAGCGAGCGACCGGTACAGGGCAGCGAGCGTGTGTCCGGTCGCAGCTTCGCACGCCTCGATGTCGTGGTCGCCGTCCATCAGCACCTCGGGCTCGACGATCGGAACCACGTCGGCCTCCTGGCACAGGGCCGCATATCGTGCCATCGCGTGGGCGTTCGCAGCGATCGCCCCGTCGGTGGGCAGATCCTCACCGATCGTGATCGTGGCCCGCCACTTGGCGAACCGGGCGCCGAGGGCCACGTACTCGCTGAGCCGATCGCGCAGGCCGTCGAGACCTTCGGTCACCGTCTCACCAGGGAACGCGGCCAGGGGCTTGGCTCCAGTGTCGACCTTGATGCCGGGGATCACGCCGGCCCCCTGCAGCACTTCGACGAAACTCCGCCCGTCGTCGGTGGACTGACGGATCGTCTCATCGAACAGGATCGTGCCGCTGATGTGTTCGCCGAGTGCCGGCGTCGTGAATAGCAGCTGCCGGTACGATCGGCGCGAGTCCTCGGTCGACGTCACGCCGATCGAGTCGAACCGCTTGCCGATCGTGCCGGTCGACTCGTCGGCGGCAAGGATGCCTTTGCCCGGGGCAACCAGGGCTCGAGCGGTGTCGTACAACGCGTTCGTGGAGTTCATCGTCCCTCCGGTCCCTGTCGGCGGAACCGCTCCCACCGAGAGCCTATCGCCGTAAGGGACACCTTCAGATGCCAGCGGGCTCGGCCGATAGGAGGGAATGCGGAACCACACCCTGCGCGCTTCCTGGGTGGCCACCGTGCTCGCAGGCGCACTCACGGTGGGATCGTTCGCGGCCGGCCTCCCCGGCATCGCCGGAGCCCACCAGATCGGCGCCGTCGCGCGAGCCGCGCACCCCAGCCGATCCGAGCCGGCGTTCGTCGTGTCCGCGACAACCCCGGCGCCGGAGTCCGCGGGACTCGAACCGGCCGCCGGTGTGGCGGCGCCTGCCGCGCCGCGCCCGGACGAGCCCACGGGCCACCTGGTCGTCCGAGTGCAGCGCGACCTGGCCGTTCGTGCCGAGCCCACGGCGAAGGCGCGGGTCGTCGGCACGATGCCGAGCGGGTCCAAGTACTACGACGTGGCGGTGTCGGCGTGGGTCGAAGAGGTTTCCGCCGACGGTCGCTGGGGCCGCGTGGAGATCCCGTACGTCTGGCCACGCCGTCACGGGTGGATCGCGTTGCGTGGGCTGGCGCGGCACACGACCGACATCGAGGTGCAGGTCGACCTCTCCGAGCACCGCATCACCGTCTCGAAGCTCGGTCGAGAGCTCTTCGCGATGCCGGCAGCCACGGGCACTTCCGTCTCGCCGACGCCGCCGGGCGAGTACTTCGTGACCGATCGTATCCCGTTCGCCGGCGGCTCATTGGGGACCTTCGCGTTCGGCATCTCGGGCATCCAGCCGAATCTCCCGCCCGGCTGGACGGGAGGGAATCAGCTCGCGATCCATGGCACGAATGCTCCGTCGTCGATCGGACGATCTGCGAGCGCCGGGTGTCTGCGCGTGAGCGAGCGTTCGCTCGAACGCCTCAAACCCCTGCTGCAGCTGGGCACCCCGGTCATCGTCGTGCGCTGAGCGGTCGCCCGCTACGAGTTCCGCCGAGTCCCCGCGAGAGCCTCCTCCACGACGAGCCGGAGCTGCGGCAGGTGTGCCTCGGCGTGGCGGAACGGGCCGCTGGGACCGCCGAGCAGGTTGCCCAGTCGCGCTCCGGCGGGCGTGCGTCCGCGCGCCGTACCGGGGCGCCGCCATCGCGCATCACCGAACTCTTCCAGGCGCGAGAGCAGAGCTTCGTGGGTGGCGAGTGCACGCCGCCGTTGATCCGCGGCGCTGCGCGATGCCTTTCGAGCGACGGCATCCCGGTTCAGCACTGACGTGCTCGTCGACCAGATGACGGCGTCGATCTCGGGGCCGTGTCCCTCGGCCCATGCATCGAGAGCCTCGAGCGCGTATCCCTGCCAACTCTCGAGATGCCCGAGCAGGTCCTTCGGTGACCAGTCGCCCCCGCCGAGGCCGGGCGTGGTCCGCGCACGGGGCGGCAACCGGTCGTACAGCTCGAAGACCTCGCGCATGCCGTCGTCCACGATGCGGATCGCTCGCCGCCTCGTCGGCAGCCGGTCGTCGGTCGCCATGGTGGCAGCCTACGCATCACCCCGGGCGGTCCACCATCGAGCGGCGACCAGTTCCGCGATCAGCACCTCGGTCAGGAGCGCGACCTGCGGCTCGTCGTCGTGACGGTAACGCACGACTACGTCGGCGTCGCCGACGTCCCTCCCGACCGCCACCACCCGGGCGCCTCGATCGCGCATCCACGCCATGATCGCGGCATCGAATCGGGAGCCGGCGAACACCAGAGCGCGATAGTCGAGGGGCTTCGTCAGGTAGACGTCGACGTGCAGCCAATCGCCCGCTTCGCAGGCATCGGCAGTGCGGCGAGGGCCTTCTCGGAACATCAGGGCGCCTTGCTCGGCCGACGCCAACCGCTCGGCGGGTGCCACCGCGAACGTCGCGGAGCCTTCCCCCAAGAGGTCGGCAACGCCCGGGAGCCAGGCGTCGCGACGATCGAGGAGATCCTCGGTGGCCGCGGCCGTGCGGCGAACGACGTCCGCGACGCTCGCGACCGTGCCGCCTGTGAGCGCGGCTTCCAGGACCATCAGTGACACCAACGTGTGCTGGAAGGAGCGGCACGCGACGCCGCCGTCCTCATCGCCGGCGAGCATCGGCACCACCGAATCAGCCGCCCGTTCGATCGATGCGCCCACACGGTTGGTGAGCGCGACCGTGTCGCTCGAGCCCCGATGCTTCGCCAACGCCTCGATCGTCTCCTCGGTGCTTCCTCCGGCCGAGATGCCCACCGCGAGCACCCCTGAACCTGCGGGTGTGCCCCGCTCGAGCGACGCGTACTCAGCGCAGGCATCAATGCCGGCCGCACGCAGCCGGGTCGCAACCACGCCGGCCGCGTACCGCGACGACCCCATGCCGATCATCACCACGCGCGTGGGGGCCACGGAAGGCCACGGACTCCCGGCGTCGAGGAAGTCCGCGAGCGCCCTCAGCATCTCGGGCTTGCGTTCGAGGTCGGCCAGGAACGCTTCGGGGTTCATCGGTCCTCCATGGGGATCAGGGCGCGCATCGCCCGGTCGGCGACGGACCGCCATCGCGGCAAGTAGCGAGCGGCGTACACGTACTCGTGACACGCCTGCGCGACTTCTATCGGACGAAGCAGGCGCTCCTCGAACGATGATGACGCGTCGAGTTCATCGAGTCCGCGCACGTAGGCATCGAGGAAGCGAGCACGGCTGGCGGCGATCCAGCGCTCCACGGCGTCGTCGCGGTCGAGGCGACGCTGCTGCGCGACACGGCCGAGATGATCGATCGAGCGCACGAACGCGGCGACGTCGCGCACGGGCGTGTCGCGGAAACCCCGCACGGCGGCGGCCGCGGTGGGGTTCCCGTCGAAATCCGCGATCGCGTACCCGCCTTGCCACTGCAGCACCTGTCCCACGTGGAAGTCGCCGTGGACCTGGGTCGTCACGGCACCGGTGCCCCGACCCAATCGGTCGAGTTCCGCTCGGATCGCTTCCGTTCGCGCCGCGAGACGCGCTCCTTCCGGTCCGTCGGTGACCTCGAGCGCTTCGTCGGCGACGGCGAACGCCGATCGGCGCCACCCGTCGGCCGTGGCCGCGTCGGCAGCGCTCACCGGCTCCGGGAACACCTCTGATGCCGTCGCGAACGCCGCGTGCATGTGCGCACAGATGCCGCCGAGCGTCGTCGCGGGCTCGAACGCGTTCAGATCGTCCACCTCACCGTCGAGCCATCCGACCAGTAGATCGAGGTACCAGTCCCACCCGTCCTTCGCACCGGGAAGGAACGTCGAGGCCGTCGCGAGCACCAGGTCGTCATCACCGGGCGAGGTCCATCGCAACGCGCCGAGGGGGGCCGGGAGGGACGTGAAGCCGACCGATGCGAGATGCACCGGGAGGTCCAGCCCAGGGTGCGGACCCGGGGACGCGATGGGAAACAGCTTCACGACCGCCCGACCGCCGACGATGATCGAGTCGTTCGACTGGTCGACGTCGATGGCGACCTCGGCGTCGTCGATCAGATCGGGTGCGCGACCGAACGCCTCGCCCCGGAAGGCGCCGGTGCCTCGCTCGGCTCGGATCGCACCGAGGATCGCGGCGTAGACTCCGTCGCCCGCCACGGCGCGGCGGACCGTCATCGCGTCGCCGGCCACCGGCACGATCACGAAGCCCCGCTCGATCCCGGCGACCGCCAACGCCAGGCCGACACCCAGCGACATCAGGTCGGCCGGGCGGGCGGACATCGGAGGGGCGGTCGCATCGCGTCGTCGGGGCGGCAACAGGTCGCGTGGCGAAACGGCCATGAGCCACGCATTCACCTGTTCATGGTCGAGTTGCGATCGCGACATGGCGCGAGCCTACGCATCGGAATCTCCGACTCCCCGTAGGATGGCGAACCGGAACCCGCAAACCCATCACCCGAGCAGGAGGACACCGGTGTTCAGCCCCTTCGCGCGTCGCGTGGCCGTATCGTTCCTGGCCGTCGCGACCATCGGCGCTTCCGGCCTGTCGCAGTCGTGGCCCGTCGCATCGGCCGGAACCCCCGCAGCGAGCGTTCGAGCCGCGACTCCCGAGCTCATCGAGCGAGCGGTCCGGGGGGGCGACATCACCGAGGGGCGAGGGGCGCTCTTCCTCGCCTGGGCGTTCACGGCTCCGGCCAGGGTGCCCGCTGCGTACGTGAGCGACACGCCGTGGTCGGGCACGCTTCCGCTGTTGCGACTGATGCAGCGGCTCCCGACGCTCGGGCGCTCGCCCGCCGTGAGGGCGGCCCGTGCGGCCCTGCGCGCACCGACGTTCCCCTGCCCCGGCACGAGTGGCTCACTGCCCAACGTGAAGAGCACGAAACACTTCTACATCCAGTACAAGGCCTCGGCGCTCCAGGCCCTCTCGATCGCGTCATACGCCGGGGCGCTGGAGACCGCCTGGAAGACCGAGATCGGAAGGTTCAGGTGGGCCAAGCCCCCCAAGGACCCCGTCGCGTCGCCGCCCGGCGGCCGCTACGCGGTCCGCATCGAGAACCTGGGCGCCGGCCTATACGGCTACGTCGCCGGCACGCGCGTGGCCGGTGACAACCCTGCGACGGCGTGGAACGACAAGGACGCGATCGCGAGCTGCATGGTGCTGAACCGCAACTACGGGCCGTTCCCCGGCGCCCCGATCGACGCCTTGAGGGCGACCGCGGCGCACGAGTTCAACCACTCCATCCAGTTCGGCTACGGCGCCCTCACCGGCTTCGGCAAGGTCCGCAGCGTCATGGTCGAGGGCCTCGCGACCGCCATGGAAGACGAGGTCTTCGACTCGTCCGACGACAGCTACAACTACCTCTGGCCGGAGTTCACGACGCCGATGGGCAAGTACAAGGAGTCCCCATACCCCTACTGGGTGGTGTTCCGCGCGATGTCGGAGCGCTACGGCACCGGCGAGCGAAACGGATCGGAGGCCATCTTCCAGGTGTTCTGGGAACAGATCAGCAAGGGGAAGTCGACGAACCTCGCCGCGTTGGCCAAGGGCTTCAAGACGAAGGGCACGACGCTCGCCGCGGCCTACCACAATGCGGCGATAAGGTTGCGCTTCCTTTCGGATTGCTCGCAGACGAAGCCCAAGTTCTGCTTGGAAGAGGGTCCGGCCTACCGGTTCGCGGCGGGCGGCAACCACGACCACGCGAGCCTCGCCGGCACCCCTTCGACGCTGTCTCGGTCCATCCCGAACGACCTGGCCCTCAACTGGATCGGAGTGCCGACCGCCGCGGGTCTCGAGCTCACCGTGACCCACGACGGGGGGAAAGGCATCCTCCGTGTGAGCGTCGCCTGCTTGACGGGGTCGGAGGTGACGGTCAGGCAGGTCGGCACCGCGACGCGTAGCGATGACGCGGTGAGATCTGTCGACACCTCTGCGTGCGACGAGGCGAGCGCGGTGATCTCGAACGTGAAGCAGACCTCGCCCACTCCGACGTCGATCACCCGAACCGACTACTCGGTCTCGGTCGCGTGAAGCGGTTCCCGACCTCGGTCGGGTGCGTCTAGGCGATGCCGAGAGGATCGCTGGAGAGATCGCCGCGGACCGGTCCAAGCGGCTCGCCGAGCTTCGTCGCGACGCGATCGAGGCGGGCGATGAACGCGTAGATCTCGTCGCGCAGGCGTTTGGCGTGATCGCTCAGACCCTGCAGGTCGGCGAGCTTCCAGTGCTTGTCGAGGATCGGCCGCAGGACCTGATCGTGATGGATGCGCAGGTTGTACACGCCGGCTTGGGCCATGGCCTTCGCCTTCTCGCGGAACCCGGGGATGCCGGCCCCCGGCATCGCGAAGTTCGTGATCTGCCTGTGCATCGCCTCGACCATGGCGTTGGGGTCGAGCTCGATCGCGCTCACGGCCATGTCGCGGTAGAAGACGTAGTGGAGGTTCTCGTCGGTCGCGACGCGGGCGCAGAGCTTCTCGGCCGCTTCGTCGTCGGTGATGGCCCCGGTGTTGCGATGCGAGATGCGGGTGGCGAGCTCTTGGATCGTCGTGAACACGACCCCGTCGAGCGGACCCTGCTCAGCGAACTCCGGGTACCAGCCGCGCATCGCCTGATCCATTCGTCCACGCTCCAACACCGTCGGGTCGACGCCGCGCGTCACGGTGAGGAAATCGCGGATCACGATGGCGTGACGCCCTTCCTCAGCGGTCCAGCGCCTCACCCACTCGCCCCAGGCTTCCTCGTCACCGAACGTCCGCCAGAGGCTGAGGTGGTAGTAGGGAAGGTTGTCCTCGGTGAGGAGGTTCACCTCGAGCGCCGTCTGCGCGACATCGGGCATGTGTGAATCCGACGACTGCCATGGCTCCTCGATGAAGTTGCGGCCCTGCTCGTAGGGCACGTAGTCGTGAGGCATCCACTCCGACGTCGTGGCCACATGTCGGTCGAGGGCCGTGCCGACCTGCGGCATCAGCTCCCGGAGGATCGCTTCGCTGGTCAACCGCGGGGCTGCCGCGCTCTCCACTAGGGTCATTCGCTCGCTCCTCGTGTCGGTTCCCGGTGCCGTCGACGCAGGTGTTGCAAGGGCTCAGCACCGGAACCTCTGCAAGGATGCCGCCGCCCGCCCGCCGATCGAGGCGGGCGCCACGCCGCGCTACCAGGGTACCGCGTGGAGGACCCGAGCCACGGTCGCTGCTGCGGGTTCCTGTCCAGATGCTGGTCGCGCGCACGGCCTCCGCCCGAAGACCGAGGTCTCGGCCGAACGTCGGTTCCCCTGCTGCGCAGATCAAGACGCAGCCCGGCCGATGCCGATACCACTCGACATGAGGGGGTCTTCAGGGGGGTCCACCGCAGGCACCGGCGCCACCCGGACCGAGATGAAGGATGGGCTCGGTCGTGTCGAACTCTCGCGTCGCCGATTCGTGCGGGCCGCGGCGATCGGCGGCGCGATGGCGGGCTCGGGCGCCGCCGCCGGTCTGTTGGAGTCCGTTCCGGCCGGAGCGGCCGGGTCGCTGGTGGCGACCAGCCCCGACATGCACCTGCTGCGTCGGGCGACGTTCGGGCCGACCCAGGACCTCGTTCGGGAGGTCCGTCGCATCGGCCGCCGTCGATGGCTCGATCGCCAGCTCGATCCGTCTTCGATCAACGACAACTTCTGCCAGGACTACGTCGACGATCGGTACCCGGATCTCGGGATGACGGTGCGGCGCGCCTTCAACACGCTCGGGGGGTCCTGGGATCTGATGTATGCGCTCGGACAAGCCGCGATCGTGCGGGCCGCGTGGAGCAACCGCCAGCTCCTCGAGGTGATGGTGGACTTCTGGTCGAACCACCTCAACGTGACGAACCCGCACGAGGCGTGTTGGTGGTCCCGACACGACTACGACCGCCGCGTGATCCGCAGGCACGCGCTCGGCAAGTTCTCGAGCATGCTGCGCGCATCCGCCACCCACCCGGCGATGATGATGTACCTCAATAACGCCGAAAGCTCCCGGAACAACCCGAACGAGAACTACGGCCGGGAGATCCTCGAGCTGCACTCGGTCGGTGTCGACGGCGGGTACGACGAGGACGACATGCGCCAGTCGACGATGATCCTCACCGGTTTCGGCATCAGCTGGGACACAGGCGAATTCGAGTACCACCCTTGGGACCACTACGTCGGGCCAGTGGACGTGATGGGGTTCCACAGGGCCAACCGCAGCGAGAAACGAGGCGAGGTCGTCGGGCTCGCCTACGTCGACTACCTCGCCCACCACCCTGCGACTGCGGAGCGCATCGCTCGCAAGCTCTGCTACCGCTTCGTCTCGGACCAGCCGCCGATGTCGCTCGTCGAGGCGCTGGCCGAGACCTACCTCGACCACGACACCGCGATCGTGCCAGTCCTCGAGAGGTTGTTCCGCTCGAAGGCGTTCGAGGCGTCGCTCGGGCAGAAGGTTCGGCGCCCCTTCGAGGACGTCGCCGCCACGCTGCGCATCCTGAACATCAGGCCGGATCCGGATGGCGTGGACGGTCAGCAAGGTCTCTACTGGATGACCGAGGGCCTCGGACACCTGCCGATGGGATGGGTGCCGCCGGACGGCTACCCCGACACGGGCGACCCATGGCGATCCGCGGGACTCACGCTCGGCAGGTGGAACATGCACGTGGGGCTCGCGGCAGGATGGTGGCCCGCCAACCATCTCAAGGTGCGCAACCTCCGCAAGAACGTGCTGCCCAAGCGGCTGCCGGCGACACACGGCGACCTCGTCGACGTGCTGGCCAAGCGCCTCGTGTTCCGCAAGCTGCCCGCTGCGCACCGAAGCGCGGTGCTCGCGTTCCTCGGCCGGAGCGCTGGCGATCCACTCGATGAAGACGACGCGGCCGTGGACTGGCGACTTCCCTACCTGGTCGCGCTGATCCTCGACACGCCCAGCCACGGGATCCGGTGATCGATATGGCAGATGACCGCACGCGTACCCTCGACGTCGCCCCGCTCGCAAAGCCGTGCGGCTGCCCGGCGGTGCCGGAGATATCGCGTCGCTCGTTCCTGAAGGCTGCTGGAGCCACCGGCATCGTCGCCGGTCTCGCGAGCGAGGGCATGTTCACGAGGCTCGCCTTCGGTGCCACTCCGTACTCGGGCGACGTACTGGTGGTGCTGTCACTGCGAGGCGGGATGGACAGCCTGCAGGCCGTGGTGCCGGCGACCGGACAGCAGTACGGCCACTATGCGACCTGGCGCCCGAACATCGCCGTTCCGCAGGGGCAGCTCCTACCCCTCGACGCGAACTTCGGTCTGCACCCATCGATGTCACCGCTGAAGCCGTTCTACGACGCCGGGTCGCTCGGCATCGTCCAGGCGGTCGGCATGGAGCAGCCGAACCGATCGCACTTCTCCGCCATGGAGGAGATGGAACGCGCCGCCCCGGGAACGTCGCTGCGCACGGGGTGGCTCGACCGGGTGCTGGGGCTGCGCGAAACCGGATCTCCGTTCCAGGCGACGCAGCTCGGCTCGAACAGCGCGGCGTCGGCGTTCCTCGGCCCGGCCCCCGAGCTCGCGATGTGGAACATCGATGACTTCGAGCTCTCGGGCGCCTGGAACGCGACCGAGGAAGCCCGATGGGACACGGCGTTGCGCGATGTGCACGACGGTGCCCCGGCGATCGTCGCGGCGCCGGCGCTGACGGCGCTCGACGCCCTGTCGACCGCATCGCAACTCAGAGAGGCCGGGTACACGCCCGCGAACGGAGCCGCCTACCCGGACACGCGGCTCGGTGACGCCCTGCGAGATGTCGCACGGCTGATCAAGGCTGACGCCGGTCTCCAGGTGGCTGCGGTGGACTACGGCGACTGGGACATGCACGTCGGGCAGGGAGACGTGGGTGGTGGGTGGATGGTCGACCACCTCACGGAGCTGTCGTCGGCGCTGGCCGCCTTCTCGACGGACCTCGGTTCGACGATGAACGACGTGACGCTGATCACCCTCACGGAATTCGGGCGACGGGTCGAGGAGAACGGATCGGGCGGTACGGACCATGGCTTCGGTCAAGCGGTGTTCCTGATGGGCGAAGGAGTCAAAGGCGGTCAGGTGCACGGCACGTGGCCGGGGCTCGCACCCGGGGACCTGGTCGACGGCGACCTCGACGCCACGACGGACTACCGCAACCTGCTGGCATCGGTGCTGGAGAAGCGGTGCGGGGCCGGTTCCGCAGACATCGCGAGCATCTTCCCGGGCATCACGAACGATCGGCCCGACGTCGTGCAGCAGCGCGCGCCGTAGAGCTGCGCACCGAGATCGAGGTCGCCACGTCGCGCACCGACGACACCGGGCGTCCTTCCAGCTCGTCGACCAGCAGCGTCGCCGCCACCTCGCCGAGGCGATCCTGGTTGAGCTCGAGGGTCGTGAGGTCCGGGTGCGTCGAGGCGGCGAGCCCCATCTCAGAGATCGTCGCCACGAGCAGGTCTCCGGGCACGTCGATGCCGGCGTCGCGAGCGGCGGAGAGCATCTCGACAGCCTGCCGCTCGTAGAGGCAGAAGATCGCGTCGGGCTGATCGTCGCCTCCAAGGAATGCGATCGCGCCCGCCCGGAGCTCGGCCGGCGTGGCGGTCGAGTCCGCGTCGACCGTGTGCTCCAAGGGCTCCTGCCCGCGATCGGCGCACCACGAGCGGTATGCCACCAGTGCATCCTCGGAGAAGGTCTCGAACGTGCGTAGCCCGATGATCCCCACGCGGTGCCCGCCCGCTCGAACCAGGTGGTCGAGCACCGACCGCGTGGCCGCGACCCGATCGTTCTCCACGACGAGGTCCTCCGGCTCGCCGTGCGGATCGCGTCCGACGAACACGATCGGAGCGCCACGCCCGCGCAGCGTCGGCAGGGTCGGATCTCCGTCGGCGGGGTCGATCACGATCACACCGTCGAGCGGAAGCCTCCCCCATGTCTCGGGCCCGGCCGTCGAGGGAGCGACCACGAGCGCGTAGCCTCGCCCGACCGCCG
>JAOUEA010000046.1 GCA_029858935.1 Actinomycetota bacterium | reverse complement strand
GTTGGAGTTCTTCTAGCGCATCGAATCGAAAGGGAGCCATGGCCATCGTGGAGTGTCGGTCGCCCGCTACAGCATCTTGAAGCCGAACGGCTCGGGCTCGACCGGGGGAGGCGTCCGTTCGGGGGGCGGCACGCTGCGGAATTGCGACTTGATGCCGGTGATCCACGACCTCGCCCGGTCGACGAGCTCGTGATCATCATCGAGGAACCGCCCTCGCGTCACCAGGATACCCAGGTCCGCCCCCGGATAGCGGTAGCCGCCGGCATCGGCGATGCGGAGGTAGAACGCCTCCGAGCCGTCGGCAACCGTGTGCCAGTCGGTGTCGCGCCGAGCGAACGAGATGGTTCCGTCATGGCCCATGCGCCAGATGCCGGACGACGGGGCCTCCGTGATCAGCTCCACCGTGTCCTCGGTCTGTTTCAGGATGAACTGCGTCCATTCGTCGAGGTTGCCCGGGTGGGCCCACCGTCGGTTGAGCTCCTCAACGTCGATCTCATAGTCCACGTCCATGAACTCCAGCAGGTGGAACAGGAACAGAGGCATGTCCCCGTAGGCCACGGCGGTCACGTTCGTGATGCTGCTTGCGCCGGTAACCCGTGGGTTCAACTCACCCAGGTACATCTCTCCGGAACCTGCGTCAGCCAGGAAATCGAGCTCGAAGTACCCGCGGTACCCCTCCCGGCGAAGCCGCTCCCCGACGGCGTAGGTGCGCTCACGCGCCAGCAGCCTCTGCCCGGGGGTGAGCACGTCGGGGAACACGTCGTTCCCGCACCACCCGCCGTCGTACGGCGTGAGCTCGGGGAACCCCGTCAACTCCGCCATCAGAGGCCCGACCAAGGTGCCGTGGCGAGTGATCACGCCCTCGATCGCCGTCTCGCGCGGATCGATGCGTTTCATCACCTTCAGATCCTGGCCGACGATCTGGTCCTCATCGGCCTTCCAATCGGACTCGTCGGCGATGAAGAACGTCGTCTGTCCGGAATCACCGTAGGGCGTCTGGATCACGAGGTCGTCACCGAGGCCCGCGCCCGCGGCGAGATCGAGCACATCTCGGTAGTTCGACGCCCGCCCCATGACGTTCGGCACGCTCGGGACCCCCGCCTCGTTCGCAAGCCGGGTGGTCTCGATCTTCGAGTCGAGGCGATGACGAAGCTCCGCGGGCGGGAACGCCACCTCGAGGCCGAGATCGGCGGCCAAGGTCTCCGTCTCCTCGTCGAACATGAGGAACGCGACCTTCCCCCCGGGTCCGCGACCACCCACGTAGTCCACGACCTCTTTGTGCCCAAGCAGGTAGTTGCAGATGTCTTCGATCGACTCGAACGCGCGAGGGCTCTGCTCCGCTGGCACGAAGACGTTCGGATGCCAGCCGTCGAACGAATCGTAGTAGTTCACGAACTTGAAGTTGCGCACCCAGCGGTCGATGCCGAGCAGGTTGAACGCGGTCGCCGACACGAAATAGACGGGAGTCTCGTTCGTGCGGAAGAAGTGCCGTATCGCCGGGATCCCTACGAGCGGCGAGACACCGGTCGAGCGATGAGGGTGCGAGGTGGGAGCAGCCGTCGAACCCTGTGGATCCGTGCGCCCGGGCGAGTCGTCCGACTGGCTTCGCCGACCGGCGTCACCACGCGCCACCCGCTGCTCGCGGGCGACGTACCAGCGAGCGACGGCGATGGACACGACGAGCGCGGCCAACACGGCCGCGATCAGCGCAGGCCGCACCAGTCTCTGACGAACAGGCCCAGCACCTGGGCGGTCTGCATCACGGACGGAAGGTACACCCGTTCCCCCACGCCGTGCGCCGACTCCGCATAGGGACCGAAGCACACGGTCGGGATGCTCGCGACGTTGCCCAGGACCGCCGCGTCGGTGGTGCCGGTCGTGGAAACGAGGGCCGGAGGCGCGCCGGACTGGGTCGCGAACGAGTGCGCAAGGGTAGTCACGAGCGGATGGTCGTCAGCGATCTCGTATCCGTTGCTCGAGAATCCGTTGTACCGCACCTCCGCTGCGCCGGGCTGGTCGCTCGTCGCTTCTGTGACAGCCGCCTCGACACGGCCCTTCAGTTCCTCGATCGACATGTGCGGGTACATGGCGATGCGGTAGCCGGTCTCACATTCCCCGGGCACCGTCGAGGCCCAGTCGCCACCCGAGATGGTTCCGACGTTGAGGTTGATCGGGTGAGTGAACAGGTCGTAGGGCGCTGGAGGCACGGCGTTGAGGTCCGCCTCGAGCGACCGGAGCGCACCGATGACGGCGAGGCTCTTCTCGATCGCGTTCGTCGCGTGTTGACCCTCGGCAGCGTGTCCGGGCACGCCCGTGATCCTGACGCTGAACCACAGGACCCCGACCTGCGACGTGGTGATCGCGGCCCCGAACGGCTCTGCGATCACGGCGGCGTCTGCCGTGTAGCCCGCCAACACGGTCTGAAGGGTTCCGTTCCCCGAACATTCCTCCTCGACCACCGACTCGATCGTGAGCGGAGCACCTGGCACGACGCCGAGCGAGCGCAGCCCCTTCACGGCACCCAGTATCGCGGCCAAGCCGCATTTCATGTCGGCGGCGCCTCGGCCGATCATCCACTCGTCCTCGCGACGGGCTCCGAACGGATCGTCGGCGCCCCACTGTCCCAGGGGCTCCGGACTGACAACGTCGATATGGCCGTTGAGGATCAACGACCGGCCCCCCGAGCCTTCGTCAGGCGCCCACGTCGACACGACGTTGCGCTTGCCGCTTACATCCCAATCGAACGGGGCTGCGAGCGGGTGAGCCCGCAACTGGTCGGCGTCCAGCGGGACGTCGACCGGATCCATGCCGATATCGAGGAGCGCCTGTTCGATGACCTTCTGCCCCGACTCCTCGTTGCCCAGCGTGGTCGGCGCGCGAACCAGGTCGGCGAGCAGGTCGGTCATCCACGACGCTTGATCCGCGATCGCCTGCAGGATCTCCCCATCGAGCGCGCCGGCGTCGCCCTCAGGTTCGGCGGTGGCGAGGTCGCCTCGGCCGGCGAAGGCACGCGCATCCGGGATGTCGAACCCGGTGGTGAGCCGGCTGCCGCCGTACGCGCCTGGGGGCGCCTCTTCAGGCAGTGGCTCCATGGAGCCGCAGCGTATCAACCCTGCTCTCTCAGTCGAGGCTGCCGCTTGACGTGTGACGTAATTATGTAATCATCCTCCTATGCGGAAACGGAACGCAGCAGGAGGTCGGCCTGATCCCACCGTTGACGAGATCCGAGGGTGGTTCGCCGGGCGGTTGCCGGACGATTGGTTCGCGGGCCCGCTCGATATCAGGGGCGACCGCGACGAGATCCTGGTGATGGGGCCGATCGATCCTCCGAAGCTCGCTGATGGCGAGAGCCCGGAAGCACGCGCGGCTGCCGTCGATGCCCGCATCAGCGGATTCCGGGAGGACACGCGCGCCAGACGCATGAAGATCGCGCACGAAGCGCAGCATCGATTCGGTCGAACGGTGAGCTGGGGCGTGATCTGCGACGATCGGCGCACGCCGTTCACCACGCTGAGCGTGCCCGCCATGACTCGCTTGCGACTCCCCGAGCGACAGGTACTCGACACGCTTGTCGACGCCGGGGTCGCCCGGAGCCGCAGTCACGCGCTCGCATGGTGTGTCCGCCTCGTGGCGGAGCACCAGGACGAATGGCTCCGCGAGCTCCGCGAGGCTCTCACGAAGGTCGAACAGGTCCGAGCCGAGGGCCCCAAGGACTGAGCGATCCCCCTCTAGGAAGGAGATCGTTCGATGGCCACGATCATGTTCGCCGCCACGCGGACGATGATCTGCTCCCCCGGCACGAGGTTCTCGGGCACGCTCTCCCGGCCGAGCCGAGCGCTCGCGGTCGATCGATCGCGGTAGGCGACGGTGACGTCGACGTAGCCCACCCCGTGCACGTCGAGATGGTTCACATCGACTACGAGCGCCTCCGCTTCTCCAAGCACGGGGCGAGCCTACCGCACGACCCGTAGCCCTCTGCCGCGCGTGAGTCGACGGCCTCCACCGTCGCTCAAGACCTGCGGGACTCGTGCCGAATCTATCCCCATGTACCGAGGGGGAACCCGGCTCCGCCGACGGCTGGTGACGCTCGTGCTGGTGGGCGCGACGGGGGCGATGCTGCTCCCCAGCGGCGCTACTGCGAACGCAGCAGGCTCGATATCCGTTGCGGCCCTACCGCACATGGGGGAGCCCGGATCGGGTCCCCCTGTGCTCCCGGTCGAGGTTCCTGCGCAGATGCCGCGGCGGGCGGCCGGATTCACGTGGAGCGATCTCGACGGTGCCGACTCATGGGCCAAGCGGGCGATCGACTTCGTCGGCAAGGCGCGTTCATGGATGCGGGATTTCGCCGCGAACCCCGATGGGAGCCGGCCCTTCAAACCCGACATGCTCGAGACGCGGAAGTATCTGGCCCGCGCGCTGGTCAAAGCGTTCGCCCCCGGCGCCAACGTCGACCCCATGATCACGTTCACCGATCTCGACCCGACGCACCCCTTCTACAGATGGGCGAATATCGCCGTGCAGCGGAGATGGATCAAACGAACGAGCGACGGTCGGTTCTTGCCCGACCAGCCCGTGGATACGGGCGCGCTGCACGTGGCGCTGATCGACGTGTTGGGGATGAACCACATCGCCAGGCAGCTCGACTCGCTCCACACGCGCGACGGGTACGACTTCCCGACGCCGCGCCGGTTCGGCGCGCTCACGCTGGGTCTTCGCCTGGGGCTGCGCTACAACAACAGCAACGAGGCGATGGATGTGGGACCGCGGACGCCGCTCAGCCGGGCCCAGGTTGCGTACTCCCTCTACAGAGCTGCGACGCTTCCCTCGTGGGTGGTTCCGTGGGTGAACGGCCAGTACGACGGCATCGTCCTACCGAAGATGGGATCGAAGCGGAAGGCGATCGTGCGCTGGGGCATGAAGTACGTCGGCTATCCCTACGTGTGGGGTGGCGAATGGGGGATGGCGAACGCTCCGTCGGCGCTCGGTGGCCAGCCAGTGCCCGGGTTCGATTGCTCCGGCATCGTGTGGTGGGCGCTGCGCGCCAACGACGGAGCTGCGTGGAAGGTCCATCCGCCTCGCCCCTACGCGGGTTGGTCACTCGGACAACGAACGTCGGCCGACATGGCGAGGTTCGGTAGCGTCAAGTACGGCCGTTTGATCCCCGGCGACCTGATGTTCTATGACGGGAACAACGACGGGACCGTCGACCACGTCAACGTCTTCGTCGGCAACGGCTTCGCCTTGGATTCTTCGAGTTCGACGGGTGGAGTCACGATCATGCGCGTCGGCGATGGCTGGTACCGCGACCATTTCGTACACGGCCGGCGGATCATACCGTCGGGCTGATCACGCACTCCCGTCCCGCACGGCAGCCTCCAGCAGGGTTCGTTCCCGGTCGGATAGGGGCCGGCTGACGGGGCGGTCGGACGCTCGCGGGACGATCACCGACTCGGCCTCGGCAGCAACGGTGCCGTCGGCGATGCCGATGCGCTCACTCGTACGGATGCTCGATGTGCCGAAGCTGACGACCTCGCAGCGCACGACGACCTCCCCATCCTCCTGCGTGAGCTGGCGCCGGAAATCGATCCCGACGTGCACGAGCACGAAGTCCCATGCCCCCTGTTCGCCGAACAGATCCTCGATCAACCGGTCACGACACTCCTCGAGGTAGTTCAGGTACACGGCGTTGTTCACGTGCCCGTAGTTGTCGATGTCGCGCCAGCGGATGCGGATCCTCTCCTCATGCATGCCGCGTATCCTGCCACGCCGTCGGCGAGGATCGGCCCCGAGCATGGGAGAAGGCCCCGGGCGGGGGGCCCGAGGCCTTCTCTGTCGGAGAGAGGGGCTCCACCCGTACTTCGGTCTCTCCCCATCGCCGGTTCACACGGCATCTGTTGCGGTTGTGTGACGACCTGCGCTCATGGTCCCCCGTCGGCGAGCCTGCGATCGATCTCGTCGTTCGCGCGGCTGTGGCTCGGCACAGACCCGGTGACAGCGGCGAGGAACGCCTCGCGCTCGAGCGTGAGCAGTTCGATGTCCTCGAGCGCCGTTACAGTCGCGGTCCTCGGCACGTCGCGCAGCAACGCGATCTCCCCGAAATAGTCACCGGGGCCCAGCTCGGCGACGCGGACGCCGGCCTTCGTGATCGAGACGCGACCCTCCTGCACCACGTAGAAGCGATCACCGGCTTCCCCTTCGGCGATGACGACCTTCCCTGCGTCGACACGAACGGCCACCAGGTGCGACGCGAGCTGCTCCTGCACGTGCGGTGCGAGAAGCGCAAAGATCGAGACCCGCCGCACCACGTCGAATTCGGGACCGGGCCCGGCCGTCGTTTCGTCGATCCGCCGGAGGCGTGGCCACGCAGCGCTCGCCGCGAGTGCCAAGAGACCGCCCGCCGCCAACAGCGCCCCTTGTGCCCCGAACACCGAGACCAGGAGCGGGGCCGCGGCCGCACCGACTGCGAGGCCGACCATCTGAAGGGCCTCCTCGAGTCCGAAGACCCGCGCGAGCACGACTTCGTCGGCAGACCGCTGCAGCAGCGTTCGACTGGCGACGGCGAAAAGGCCGATGGTGGCCCCGCACAGCGCCAACACTCCGACGGCCACCGTCATGGTCGACGCGAAGGCGAGCCCCGCCAGCGAGATGCCGGAACCGAGCAATGCGACGAACACGGATGGGGCCAGCCGACGCACGCCGACGAGCCCCACCGCCCCCATCGCTCCGATCAACAGCCCGAGACCGAAGCCTCCTGCGAGCACGCCGGCCCCGCTTTCCCCCGAGCCGAGCACATCGATCGCAAGCAGGGCGAAGAAGACATCGAGCATGCCCACCATGACGAACTGCACTCCGCCGACGCCCAGCAAGGTGGCAACATCCGACTCCGCACGAGCCTCCATCAGCCCACCGACGGCCTGCGACACGAACGTGCTGACGTGATCCTCGGGGTGCAGCTCTTCCGCCCGATGTTGATGGATGCCGAGGGCCGCGATGGCAGCCAGCGCGGAGACGCCGGCCATGGCCAGGACGACTCCCCCCGGTCCGGAGAGTTGCATCAGGATCGCTCCGGCGAGCGGTCCGATCAGGGTTCCGACCCCATCCATCGTGCTCGAAGCCGCGTTCGAGGCCGTGAGTTCCCCCGGGGTGTCGGCGAGGCTCGGCAAGATCGCGTTGTGGGCCGGCCTGGTCAACGTGATGGCACTCGCAGCGACGACGGCCGCGGCATACGCCATCGGAGCGGGAGCGAGGACGAGGCAGATGCCGAGCACGAGGTTCGCGAGCGTCTGGATCCCGTATCCGAGAACGAGGGCTCTCGCCCGTGGGATGCGATCAGCGAACACGGAGCCGATCGGGGCCATGATCGCTGCCGGCACAAGCTGCAGCACCAGCACCGTCCCCGCTTCAGCCGCGCCGCCCTGCTGGAACGCGTAGACCGCGACGGCAATCCAGACCGCGTACTCCTGTGTGTTGAACAACAGGAAAGCAAGGAGCGCCCGGCGGAGCGAACGGTTGCGCAGCACGACTCGGAGCGCACCGATCGCAGTGGCTCCTCGCCCTTGCACAGCTTCGCGCTCCCCGCCCGTGGGTCGGACCATCCTTGCGGCGCAGCGCGCGCCGGTCAAGTTCGCGAGCCCGAGAACGAGAACGGGGCCCGAGGGCCCCGTTCTCGTGCTGCCGTGTTCCGAGCGGACTCAGAAGTCCATGTCACCGCCCGGCATGCCGCCCGCGGGCATGGCCGGCGCCTTCTCTGGGCGCTCGGCGACGAGCGCCTCGGTCGTCAGGAACAGCGCGGCGATCGAAGCGGCGTTCTGCAGCGCCGAGCGGGTGACTTTGGTCGGGTCGATCACGCCGAACTTCAGCATGTCGCCGTACTCACCCGTCGCGGCATTCAGCCCGTTGCCCGGGTCGAGTGCACGCACCTTCTCGACGATCACGCCACCCTCGAGGCCGGCGTTCACGGCGATCTGCTTGATGGGCTCCTCGAGCGCGCGGCGGACGATGTTCGCTCCCGTCGCCTCGTCGGCCTCGAGGTCGACCTTGTCGAGCGCAGCCTGTGCGTTCAGCAGGGCGACTCCGCCGCCGGGCACGATACCCTCCTCGACCGCGGCTTTGGTCGATTGCACCGCGTCCTCGATGCGGTGCTTCTTCTCCTTCAGTTCGACCTCGGTGGCCGCCCCGACCTTGATCACAGCGACCCCGCCGGAGAGCTTGGCCAGACGCTCCTGGAGCTTCTCGCGGTCGTAGTCGGAGTCGGTCTTCTCGATCTCGCTCTTGATCTGATTGATGCGACCCTGGACGTCGTCGTCGTTGCCCGCACCTTCCACGATCGTGGTCTCGTCCTTGGTCACGATGACCTTGCGAGCGGTGCCGAGCAGGTCGAGCGTGGCGTTCTCGAGCTTGAGGCCGACCTCCTCGGAGATGACCGTGCCGCCCGTGAGCACCGCGATGTCCTGCAACATCGCCTTGCGACGATCGCCGAACCCGGGGGCCTTCACCGAGGCGCTCCTGAACGTGCCGCGGATCTTGTTGACGACAAGGGTGGCGAGAGCCTCGCCCTCGACGTCCTCGGCGAGAACGAGGACCGGCTTGCCGGCCTGCATGACCTTCTCGAGGACCGGCAGTAGGTCCTTCACCGCCGAGATCTTGGAGTTGGCGATGAGGATGTACGGATCTTCGAGCACCGCTTCCATGCGCTCCGAGTCGGTCACGAAGTAGGGCGAGATGAAGCCCTTGTCGAACCGCATGCCCTCGACGAAATCAAGCTCCATGCCGAAGGTGTTGGACTCCTCGACCGTGATGACGCCGTCCTTGCCCACCTTGTCGACGGCTTCGGCGATCGTGGCACCGATCTCGGGGTCAGCCGCCGAGATCGCGCCGACGTTGGCGATCTGCGCCTTGTCGTCCACTTCCTTGGACTGGTTCTTGATGGCCTCCACAGCGAGCTCGGTGGCGCGCTCGATGCCGCGTTTGAGGCTCATCGGGTTGGCGCCCGCTGCGACGTTGCGGAGGCCTTCCTTGATGATGGCCTGCGCCAGAACAGTGGCGGTCGTCGTGCCGTCACCGGCCACATCGTCGGTCTTTTTGGCGACCTCCTTGACCAGCTCGGCGCCGATCTTCTCCTCGGGGTCGTCGAGCTCGATCTCCTTGGCGATCGAGACGCCGTCGTTCGTGATGGTGGGGGCGCCCCACTTCTTCTCGAGGACCACGTTGCGGCCCTTGGGACCGAGCGTGATCTTCACGGCGTTGGCGAGCTGGTCCATGCCACGCTCGAGCGATCGCCGTGCCTCCTCGTCGAAAGAGATGATCTTCGCAGCCATCCCTTCTCCTTTCTTGCCTGGCGGCGGTAGGTCGTCGGCTTCTCAGCCTGGGCTCGGGACTGCTAGCACTCCTGGGTACCGAGTGCTAACGATTGTAGCCGGAAACCCCGTGCTGGTGGCAACGCCGGTCGTCCGAGGCACGGACATCGCCCGTGAACGGGACGGTGCTGGATCTGTCGGCTATCCGACACCGGTGAGCGCTCCGTTCGGCGGTAGGCTCCTCGGGCGCCGAGCGAGGGGGTCCGGATGGTCACCACCACCGATTGGAGACGACGTCTGACCGCTCCGACGGTCAGCTCCGCCCGGTGGAACCCTGCGGTTCCCCACCGCCTCGCGATCGTCTCGAACGAGAGCGGCGCGTCGCAAGCCTGGTCGTGGGATCTCGTGACCGGTGCGCGATCGCAAGCCTCCGCCGGGGGAGTGGGTGCGGAAGAGGCTCATGTCACTCCCGACGGCTCGGCCGTCGTCTGGTGGCTCGACCCGCAGGGCGACGAACGTGGGCGCTGGATGGCCACCCCGTTCGAAGGAGGCGACCCCCGTCCCCTGTTCCCAGGGCTCGGCGACATGTGGGCATCTGGTCTGTCGCTGGTGAGGAACTCGATCGCGGCCGGCTTCGCGGACGACGAGGGGTACGTGGTGGTGGTCCGGACCGGGAAAGGCCCCGTCAACGAGGTCTACCGGCACACATCTCCCGCAGGTGCGGGCCAGGACTGGCCCCAGGGACCGGGGGGTCTCTCTGCAGACGCGTCGCTGATCGCCATATGGCATTCCGAGTCCTCCGATATCGAAAACCCGGCCGTGCGTGTCCTCGACGCTGTGACGGGCGCGACGATCGGCGAGGTGGCCGATCCGGGCATGGCTGTCGTGGCCGCCGGGTGGAGCCCGATACCGGGCGACGACCGACTCGTGGTGCTCCGCGAGATCGGCGGGCGCACCAGACCCTGGATGTGGTCACCGCGCGACGGCGAGCCCGTTCGGATCGAGAGCGACCTGCCCGGCGCGCTGACCCTGGCGAGCTGGTTCCCTGAAGGGGAGGCGCTCCTCGTCCACCGCGACCACGACGCCACGCACAGCCTCGTCAGGCTCGATCTCGAGGACGGCACGGACACCACGATCGTCGAACCGGGCGGCACGATCGACGGGAGCGGGGTGCGACCCGACGGACGTGTGTGGTTCCGACACCAGGACGGCGTGCACCCTCCCGCCTGGCGCGATTCCATCACCGGGGAGGAGGTGCTGCGGATCGCCGATCCGGCACCGGCCGGCCGGCCCTGGGAAGCGATCTGGTTCGACAATCCCGCGGGCCAACGCATCCAAGGGTGGTTCATGCGACCGGACGGCGAGCCACCCTTCCCCACCGTTCTGTCGGTGCACGGCGGCCCGAACTACCACAACACCGATGCTTTCGAGCCTCGCCGACAGGCGTTCGCCGACGAAGGGTTCGCCGTGCTGCTCGTGAACTACCGAGGTTCGACCGGCTACGGGAGGGAATTCCGCCAAGCCCTGTATGGCAACATCGGGTTCCCGGAGTCCGAGGACATCAATGCCGGGCTCGATCACGTCGTCGCAGCCGGCCTCGTCGATGCGGACCGGGTGTTCCTGGAGGGGTGGTCATGGGGCGGATACCTCGCCACCCTGAACGCGGGGCTCCACCCCGAGCGATGGCGAGGAGTGATCGCGGGGATCCCCGTCGGCGACTCGGTCGTCGCCCACTACGAGAGCGCCCCTGCGCTTCAGGCGTGGGATGTGGCCGTGATGGGCGGAACGCCGATGGACGTACCCGAGCTCTTCCGGGAGCGGAACCCGATGACGTACGTGGACAGGGTGCAGGCCCCGATGCTGATGATCGCCGGGGAGAACGACAGTCGGTGCCCGCTCGGGCAAGTGATGACCTACGCACATGCCTTGCGCGCGCGCGGGCACGAGGTCGACGTGCATCTGTATCCCGGCGGACATCATGCGAACGACGTGGACGAGCAGATCCGTCACATCGAGCTGATGCTCGCCTTCATGCGTCGTCACTCGTGACGCGTCGGTGTGCAGCGGTCCGACGCAGCTGGGTGATCTCGGCCGCGAGCAAGAACAGCCACATCGCCGCGTAGATGAAGGCCAGCAGGCCGAAGATGGCGCCGATCGTGCCGTAGAGGGTCGTGCTGCGAGTCACGACACCTGCGACGTAGGCGCCACCGAAGCGCTCCAGTACGAGGAAGCCCACCGAGAACACGGCGCCGCCGATCAGATGCTCGCGAATCGTCGGCCCCGGAGACGGCGTCAAGAGTCGATACACGAGGCCCCAGATCGTCGCCCCGAAGCCCGCCAGCACGGCCAGCGCCCCGACCTCCACGAACGCTCCGATCACCCCGTCGAGGCGCAGGCCCGTAACCCAAGCGGCAGCGAGGCCAAACGCGATCAGCAGCGCCAAGACCGGCACACCGATCAGTGCCCCGCTCGCACGTCCGACGACGAGTCCAGTGATCCGGGTCCGGAAGATCACCCCCAACCCGTGCCGCGCGCGAGCCACGAAGCCGGAGGCCGCGAAGATGATGCCCACCACACCCACGAGGCCTGTACCGACCTGCGAGGCGGTGGTGAGTTCGAGCTGGGTGGACACGACCTGGTCGAATCCGGGGACCAGCTCGCCGATCGCATCGAGCAGATCCTGCTGCACCGTCTCCGCCTGCTGCTGGAACGCGATGCCGACGACCGAAACCAACAGCAGGAGCAGCGGCGGCAGGGACAGGAACGCACCATAGGTGAGCGACCCCGCCTCCACGCCGAGCTGATCACCCTGCACCAGGTCCGCAAGCGCGAGTCCCGGCCGCAGGATACGGCGAGCCACGGCACCATCTCGGGCGGCGCGATCCTCGAGCCGCGCCTTCACCCGTTCCGCGCGCGTCACGAGATCAGCCGTCGAAACCCCAGCTCACGACGCGGTCCACGCGCACCTCGACGATCACGGATGTTCCCTCCTCGATGGGTGCCTCCGACTCGTACTGGGGGAACTTCTCGTAGAGCAAGGAGCGATCGCGCTCGAACTCGAAGCCGGAATCCAGGAGATACGCCTCGCCGTGCACGATGACCTGTCGCAGCTGCGACCAGTCCTCGTGATACTCGTCGAAGCTGATCGCGACGGTCGCAGACGCCTCGAGGTTGCGCACCTTCTGCGTGTCGGTCTCCGTGGCGAAGATCAGACGGTCGAGATCCAGCACGGTCGAGATCGGCACCACGTGAGGACGGCCATCTGGGTAGTTCGTCGCCAGGGCCCCCGTTCGTGCGACGGCGACGAATGCCGACTCGGCACCCGTGAACAGCTGCTCGTCGATCGTCATGCGGCACGGTCACTCATGCGCCACCCTCACCGGCCTGCCCGCGGATCTGCTCCACGATCTCGGCGTTCGCCAGGGTCGTGACGTCGCCCAGGGTGTTACCGCGTGCAACATCGCGGAGCAGTCGACGCATGATCTTGCCTGACCGGGTCTTGGGGAGATCCGGAGTGAAGATGATGTCGTCTGGTTTGGCGATCGGTCCGATCACCTTCGACACATGCTCTCGCAACTCGGCCAGCATGGCGTCATCACCGTCGTACCCACCCTTCAGCGTGACGAACGCCACGATGCCCTCACCCTTGATCTCGTGGGGCTTGGAGACCACCGCAGCCTCGGCGACCTTGTCGTCGTCGACCAATGCCGACTCGATCTCGAACGTCGAGAGCCGGTGTCCGGCGACGTTCATCACGTCGTCGATGCGGCCGAGCAACCAGAGGTAGCCGTCCTCGTCACGCCGCACGCCGTCGCCGGCGACGTAGACCTCCGGCCCGTACCGGGAGAAGTAGGTCTCGACGTACCGGTCGGGGTCGCCCCAGATCGTCCGGGCGATCGAGGGCCATGGATGCCGCAGCACGAGGTATCCCCCACCGCCGAGCCCCACGCTCTTGCCAGCCTCATCGACGACATCGGCTTCGACCCCCGGGAACGGGAACGTGGCGGATCCGGGCTTCAGTGGGGTGATGCCGGGCAACGGCGTGATCATGATCGCGCCTGTCTCGGTCTGCCACCAGGTGTCGACGATCGGGCAGCGCTCGGTGCCGATCACCTTCCAATACCAGACCCACGCCTCGGGATTGATCGGCTCGCCGACCGAGCCCAACAGGCGCAACGACGACAGGTCGTGGCTCTCTGGATGTTCGGTCCCCCAGCGCATGAACGCCCGGATCGCGGTCGGCGCC
>JAOUEA010000045.1 GCA_029858935.1 Actinomycetota bacterium | reverse complement strand
TGCCGGGTCGCACGGCGGCCAGGCCAACGTCGCAGTCGTCTCGGTGCCCGATGCCCGGCTCGCCGTGCTGACCGACCTGGAGCACTCGGCTAAGACCGTCGCGGCGCAGGTGCGATTCGTCGACGTGCCCGGCGGCGTCTCGAGCGCCCAAGGCATCGCCCGGTTGCGCGAGGTCGACGCGCTCGCCGTGGTGCTGCGATGCTTCGGTGCCGACGCGACCCCGCTCGCCGATCTCGAGACGGTACGAGCCGAGTTGTTGCTCGCCGACCTGGGCGTGATCGAGAGCGCACTGGGCAAGGCGGAGAAGAAGTCGCGCCAGAAGCCCGGTCCCGAGGTCGACGCCCTGCGCCGGGCCAAGGAGGCGCTCGAGGCCGAGGTCCCTCTTCGGGACGCCGGCGTGCCCGACGAGGACGCCGGGCACCTACGTGGCATCGCCCCGCTCACGCTCAAGCCCGAGATCGCGGTCGCCAACGTCGAGGAAGGTCTCGACGTGCCGGCGGAGCTGTCGGCTGCCGGAGCGGTCGGCGTGTACGCCTCGATCGAGGCAGAGACCGCCGAGATGGACGCCGAGGAGGCCCGCGCGCTGCTCGAGGAGTTCGGCGTGTCGCAACCGGGACTCGAAACGGTGATCGAGGCGTGCTACCGAGCGCTCGACCTGATCACGTTCCTCACGACGGGCGAGGACGAGACGCGAGCCTGGGAGGTACGCCGCGGCGCGAAGGCGCCCGAGGCCTCCGGCGTGATCCACACCGACCTCGAGCGAGGGTTCATCCGCGCCGAGGTGATCGGCTACGACGATCTCGTCGCCGCCGGCTCCATGGACGCCGCGAAGTCGGCCGGCAAGATCCGCGTCGAGGGGAAGGACTACGAGGTGCAGGAGGGCGACATCCTCCACGTCAGGTTCGCGGTCTAGGGTCAGGGCGAAGCGGCGGGCACCTCGATGCCGGAATCCGGGCACACCTGCGCGATGGGAACACCCCGAGCCCGCCGCCGCTGAGCGCGGGATACTCCGACGATGGAGGCTCCTGAAGCGGCCGATGGGGGAACGGAACCAGCCTGGTTCAACCC
Organism: Actinomycetota bacterium; assembly: GCA_029858935.1. Taxonomy (GTDB): domain Bacteria; phylum Actinomycetota; class UBA4738; order UBA4738; family HRBIN12; genus JAOUEA01. The sequence continues at coordinate 12,522 of JAOUEA010000045.1, read as the reverse complement.
GGGCGTGCGGTCGGTCGGACTGGCCAGCTTCTTCTCCGACGTGGGGCATGAGATCCCGACGTCGTTGCTACCGAGCTTCCTCACGTCGACGCTCGGCGCGCCGGCCTCGGTGCTCGGGCTGATCGAGGGCATCGCCGACGGGGCGGCCGGGGTCGCCAAGCTCGCCGGCGGCGCGCTCGCCGACGACCCGACGCGCCGCTCCAAGGTCGCGGTGGGCGGCTACATCACGACCGCGGTGCTGTCGAGCAGCATCGGCTTCGCGACCGCACCCTGGCAGGTCGCCGTGTTGCGCACCGGCGCCTGGGCTGCGCGCGGCGTGCGGGGGCCCAGCCGCAACGCGATCCTCGCCGACGTCGTCTCTCCCGAGGCGTACGGGCGTGCGTACGGCTTCGAGCGCGCGGCCGACAACATGGGCGCGATCATCGGGCCGCTGCTCGCGATCCCCCTCATCGCGTTCGTGGGCCTGCGGCGGGCGATGATCCTGTCGATCGTGCCGGGTCTGCTCGCCGCGCTCGCGATGTTGGCGGCCGTTCGGCACGTGCGACGTGCCAGCGCGCGCGATCGTCGCCCGATCCGGTTGCAGGTGCGTCCCGTGCTGCGGGGGAGCCTGGGGCGCCTGTTCGCCGGCATGGGCGCCTTCGAGTTCGGCAACTGCGCAGCCACGCTGTTGATCCTGCGAGCGACGGAGCTGCTCGAGCCCGGGCGCGGCCAGGGTCGGTCCGCGAGCCTCGCGGTGCTGCTCTACGTGGCGTACAACCTCGCCGCGACGCTCACGAGCCTGCCCGCAGGACACCTCGGCGACCGGCGCGGCACGCGCCTCGTGCTGCTCGGCGGCGCCGTCGCCTTCCTCGCTGCCTACCTGGTGTTCGCGGGCGTCGGCGCGAGCGTGCCGGTACTCGCGGTCGGTTTCGTATCGGCCGGCGTGGGCATCGGCGCCGTCGAAACCGCGGAGCACGCCGCGGTCGCGACGCGCGCGCCCGAAGCGATCAGGGGAAGCGCCTTCGGACTGCTCGCCGCCCTGCAGAGCGCCGGCAACCTGGTCGCGAGCGCCGTGGCCGGCGTGCTCTGGACGGCGTTCTCCCCCACGGTGGCGTTCGTCTGGCTCGCCGCGTGGATGCTCGCGGCCGTGATGGCGTTCCTCGCGATGCCCAACGACGGCGCGCGCACGGCCGCGAGCGCGACCGAGTAGCCTGCCGAGCCATGACCGACGCCTACCGCATCGGGGAAGCCGCGAAGGCCCTCGGCGTGCGCGTCGAGACGCTGCGCCGATGGGAACGCGAGGGCAAGCTCCGCGTCGAGCGCACGAGTGGAGGGCAACGCACCGTGCCCGCGGCCGAGGTGGCACGAGTGCTCGCCGAACGTCGGCACGACGAACCGATCGCGGCCGCGAGCGCCCGGAACCGCTTCCCGGGCGTGATCACCGAGGTCAAGCGCGACGACCTGGCGGCCACCGTCGAGATCCAGGCCGGACCCCATCGGGTGTTGGCCTTCATCACCCGGGAAGCCGCCGATCAACTCGGACTCGAGCCCGGCATGGAAGCCGTCGCCACGGTGAAGGCGACGAGCGTCATGGTGAACCTTCCCGAGGAGTAGCGGTAGCTTTCCCTGGCTGTCCAGGTATCTGAACCTGTACCCTGGGCTGCCATGCGAGTGTTCCTGGCGATGGTGGTCGTGCTCCCCCTGCTCGCCGCGTGCGGTGGCACCTCGGCGACCACGGACGAGACGAGCGAGCTCACCGTGTTCGCGGCTTCGTCGCTGACCGACGTGTTCACCGAACGCATCGGGCCGGCGTTCGAGGCCGAGCACGACGGAGTTCGCGTGGTCTTCAACCTCGGGGCGTCGGACTCGCTCGCCGCGCAGATCCGAAGCGAGGGCACGGCCGACGTGTTCGCGAGCGCGAGCGGCACGTGGATGGATGCGGTCGCCGACGACCCGGGCATCACCGGCCGCGCCGACTTCGCGCAGAACCGGCTCGTCATCGTCACGCCCCCCGGCAACCCGGCCGGCATCGCGGCGATCGAGGATCTCTCCGAGCCTGGGGTGCAGCTCGTGCTCGCGGCTGAAGGGGTGCCAGTCGGCGACTACGCCCGCGAGGCACTTGCCAACGCCGGCACGCTCGACGGCACTCTGGCCAACGTGGTCTCGAACGAGGAAGACAACGCGAGCGTGCTCGCCAAGATCGCCGCTGGGGAAGCCGATGCCGGCATCGTCTACGAGTCGGACGTCTCGGCTGCCGCGGGCAGCGACGTGAACGCCGTCGAGATCGGCGACGACGTCAACGTCATCGCGACCTACCCGATCGCGGTCGTCTCTGGCGCGCCGAGCACCGAGCTCGCGGCCGTGTTCGTCGCGTACGTGACCGGGCCCGACGGGCAGGCCGCGCTCGCCTCATACGGATTCGATCCGGCGACCTGACCCATGCGCAGCCGAACTCCCCTTCCCCTGTGGATCCTCGCCGCGATCGGCGTCGCGTTCGTCTCCCTGCCGCTTCTCGCCTTGCTGATCCGGGCGCCGTGGAGCGACCTGGGCACCGCGTTCACCGGCGCGGGCGCCGGTACGGCACTGCGCCTATCGATCGTGGTCTCGCTCGCCGCGACCGTGCTCTCGATGGTGCTCGGCGTACCGCTCGCGTGGGTGCTCGCGCGCTCGACGATGCCCGGGCGGTCGGTGCTGCGGGCGATCGTGGTCCTGCCGATCGTGATGCCGCCGGTGGTCGGCGGACTCGGTCTGCTCGCCGCGCTCGGCCGGGGCGGCGTGGTCGGGCGCTGGCTCCACGAGACCGCGGGCATCCAGCTCACCTTCACGATCTGGGGCGCGATCGTGGCGACCACGTTCGTGTCGATGCCGCTGGTCGTGCTGGCCACGGAATCGGGTCTGCGCTCGATCGACCGGCGCTACGAGGGCGCGGCCGCAGCGCTCGGAGCCGGCCCGCGGTACGCGATCCGGCGTGTCGTGCTGCCGATGCTCGGGCCCTCGCTCGCGGCCGGCGCCGTCCTGGCATGGGCTCGAGCGCTCGGAGAGTTCGGCGCCACGATCACGTTCGCGGGCAACCTCGCCGGACGCACGCAGACGCTGCCGCTCGCCGTCTACGAGGCGCGACTCACCGATCCCGGTGGGGCGATCTTCCTGTCGTTGATCTTGATCGCGATGTCGATCGGGGTGCTGGTCGCGATGCGCGATCGCATCACGCAGGGACACTGAGGTCGATGGGGCTCCACACCGATCTCGTCGCTCGCCGCGGGGACTTCGAGATCGCGGTCACGCTCGACGTTGCCGACGGCGAGACGCTCGCGCTGCTCGGCCCCAACGGTGCCGGCAAATCCACGGTCGTCGACGCCCTGATCGGAACGCTCGCCCTCGCACACGGAACGATCGAGCTGGGCGGCGAGCGCATCGACATGCTCTCGCCCGAGCGGAGAGCGATCGGCGTGTGCTTCCAAGACGACCTGTTGTTCCCGCGGCTCTCGGCGCTCGAGAACGTCGCGTTCGGGCTGCGCGCGCGCAAGGTCGCCAAGGCCGCCGCACGAGCACGCGCCGCCGGGCTCCTCGAGCGCCTCGCCCCCGGCGTCGACGCACGCGCGGCCCCGGCCGCGCTGTCGGGGGGCGAGCGTCAGCGCGTCGCGCTGGCCAGGTCACTCGCGAACGAGCCGCGGCTGCTGCTGCTCGACGAGCCGTTCGCCAACGTCGACGTCTCGGCGCGGCCGGGGCTGCGAGCGCTCGTGCGCGAGGTCGCGCGCGCGTTCGGAGGGCCCACGGTGCTGATCGCCCACGATCCTGTCGACGCGCTCACGCTCGCCGATCGCGTCGCGCTGCTCGAGGGGGGTCGCGTGACCCAGACCGGCAGACCCGATGAGATCCGTGCGGCGCCGCGCTCTGCGTATGCGGCCGACCTCGTCGGGGTGAACCTGTTCGTGGGCGAGCTCGAGCCGCTCGACGACGGCGCCGCGGCCTTGCGGACGGCCGGCGGCGACATCACCGTCTCGCCCGACGAGCCCGTCGGCCGTGGATCGCGCGCCGTTGCCACCTTGAAGCCGATCGATGTCTCGCTGCACGCCGGAGAGCCGGAGGGGTCGGCGCGCAACGTTTTCCGGGGCACGATCGCCGAGATCGCGGTCGACGGCGAGCGCGCCCGGGTGCGCGTCGATGCCCGGCCGCCGCTCACGGCCGAGGTCACCAGCGGGTCCGCGGCTCGCATGGCCCTGCGCGTCGGTGACGAGGTGTGGGCGAGCTTCAAGGCCGTGGAGGTCTCGTTGCAGATCGAGGATGACCCCGACCGCACACCCGCAGCCGGTACCCTTGGCCGGTGAAGACGACAGAACGTGAGTCGCTCGAGGCTCCGGAGCCCGACGCGAACTCCGCTTCCCCGAAGAAGCATCGCAACCCCGTCACCCAGTTCCTCGGCGAGCTGCCCGGCTTGGTGATCATGGCGTTCGTGCTGGCGCTGCTGATCAAGACCTTCCTGGTGCAGGCGTTCTTCATCCCCTCGGGATCGATGGAGCCGACCCTCGTACCGGGCGACCGTGTGCTCGTGTTGAAGGTGCCGTACTACTTCGGCGACCCCGACACGGGCGACATCATCGTGTTCGAGGATCCAGACCCGAGTGCCGTGCCCGACCGCGGCGTGGTGGGCGGGTTCTTCCACTGGATGTTCGAGGGGCTCGGGGTGCAGCGCCCCGACAGCGAGGACTTCATCAAGCGGGTGATCGGCACACCCGGCGACGTGGTGTACGGGCGCGACGGCCAGGTGTACGTGAACGATGAGCCGATCGACGAGCCCTACCTCACGCAACCGACCGACGACTTCCGCAAGACGACCGTGCCCGACGGGAAGCTGTTCGTGATGGGCGACAACCGTGGGAACTCGCTCGACTCGCGGTTCTCCCTCGGCTTCGTGCCGATCGACAACGTGATCGGCAAGGCAGAGATCGTGATCTGGCCCCCGGGCGATCTGAGTCTGATCTGACGCTCGCGAGTCTGAGTCGGACTACCGGTCGTCGTCCGCTTGTTGCCGATGACTGAACAGCGGATCGCGAGCCCGCATACCAGCCGGCTGATCGCCCGGCACGAGCAATCGCGCGAACGACCACACGATCGCGGCGATCCCGAACCCGGCGAGCCACACGATCAACGGCGGATCGTCGAGTGCGAAGAACGTCTGGGTCGGACCCCACGCGAGCGTGAACACGAACACCCCTGCCATCGAGAAGATCAACGTGAGTCGTGCGCGCGTGAGCGGCGCAGACAGGATCGAGAGCACGAGGAATCCGATCCAGGTCAGCACCATGACGGCGGTGGTCTGCGCCTGCACGAGCGTGACGCCCGACTCATCGCTCGCGAGCGCGTACGCGAGCAGGGTGGCGATGGCCGCCAGGGTGCCCGTCGGGATCGCGAAGCGCAGCACCCGTCGCACGAACCCCGGCCGGAATCGGTCGGCGTTCGGTGCGAGCGCGAGGAAGAACGACGGGATGCCGATCGTGAGTGCGCCGATCAGCGTGAGATGCCGAGGCAGGAAGGGGAAGACGAACCCGCCGACGCCGGTCGCGAGCGAGATCAGCATCGCGTAGACCGTCTTGTTCAGGTACAGACCGCTCGTGCGCTCGATGTTGCCCAACACACGGCGGCCCTCGGCCACGACCGGCGGCAACGAGTCGAAGGTGGAATCGAGCAGGACCAGCTGTGCGACGGCGCGGGTCGCGTCGCTGCCCGAGCCCATCGCCACCCCGATGTCGGCGTCCTTCAGGGCGAGCGCGTCGTTCACACCGTCACCGGTCATCGCCACGGTGTGTCCGTGCGACTGCAGCGCTTGCACCATCGCTCGCTTCTGCTGAGGAGTGACGCGACCGAACACCGAGTGCTGCTCGACCACGCCGGCGAGATCGTCTGCGTCGTCGGGCAGGTCGCGAGCGTCGTAGGGGTCGGCGGCGCCCTCGAGCCCGAGCTGCGAGGCGATCGCGCCGACCGTTCGAGCGTCGTCGCCCGAGATCACCTTGACGGTGACGTCCTGTTCCCGGAAGTAGCGCAACGTGTCGGCGGCATCGGGCCGTGGACGGTCGCCGAGCACGACGAGCCCGGCCGGGTCGAGGTCATCGGGCAGCCGCTCGTCGACGAGGGTCGAGGCGGTCGCGGCCAGCAGCACGCGGAAGCCCGTCTCCGAGAGCTCTTGTACGCGTGCGCGCACGTGCTCAGCCCCTTGCATCGCCGAGAGCATCACGTCGGGTGCCCCCAGGAACCACGCGTCGCGGCCCTCGAACGCAACTGCGCCCCACTTCCTCGTCGAGGAGAACGACACCCCGCCGGTCGGTCGCCAATCGGGCACGTCGGGGAACCGCTCGGAGATCGCGATCGTGGTGGCGTTTGGCGACGGGTCCGCGGCGGCCAACGCCGCCAGCACGACTCCCAGGGTGTCGGCGTCGGTGCCGAGCGCCTCGATGGAATCGACCGCGAGCTTGCCCTCGGTGAGCGTGCCGGTCTTGTCGATGCAGAGCACGTCGACGCGTGCGAGCCCTTCGACGGCGGGCAGTTCCTGCACGAGCACCTGCCGTTTTGCCAGCCTCACGATGGCCACGGCGAACGCCAAGGAGGTGAGCAGCACGAGGCCCTCGGGCACCATCGCCACCGTGCCGGCCACGGCTCCCGACATCGCCTCGCGCCAGTCGCCTCGGGCACGGATCTGCGAGAAGAACAGCAGGGCGGCGGTGGGCACGATGGCGAACGTCACGTAGGTCAGGATCGTGTCGATGCCCGATCGCAGCTCCGATCGCGTCAGCGTGAATCGACGAACATCCTCGGCGAGGCGGACCGCGTACGCCTCAGCCCCGACTCGGCTCGCCCGATAGCGCCCGGCGCCGGCGGCCACGAACGATCCGGACAGCACCTCGTCGCCCGGCACCTTCTCGACCGCATCGGACTCGCCGGTGAGCAGCGATTCGTCGACCTCCAGACCTCGGGCCGCGAGCACCACGCCGTCGACGACGATCTCCGACCCCGCTCCGGCGTCGAGCACGTCGTCGAGCACCACGTCGCCGACCGCGACTTCGAGCACGTCGCCGTCGCGAACCACGCGCGCCCTGGGCGCCGTCAGCACCGTGAGATGGTCGAGCGTTCGCTTCGCCCTCAGCTCCTGCACGATGCCGATGCCGGCGTTCGCGATCAGCACGAGTCCGAAGAGCGCGTCCTGCAGCGGACCGACGACGAGGATGATCGCCAACATCGCGCCGAGGATCGCGTTGAAGCGAGTGAAGATGTTCGCGCGCACGATCTGGGCGACCGTGCGGGTCGGGGCGGCCGGCACGTCGTTGATCTGACCTCGGGCGATGCGGTCGGCGACGTCGGCGGTGCTCAGTCCCCGTTCGGGGTCGACGTGAGGAGCGCCTGCGGTGGTGGTTGCGGCGGCCATGTCCGCCGAGCGTAGCGGGCTAGGCTTGGTGGGTGCGGAACCTGCTGATCGCGCTCGGGGTCATCGCCGCCATCTGGGTCGTGGCGATCGTCGCGTTGTGGTTCTTCGGCCGCAGGGTCGCAGCGGCGCAGCTCGTACGCGCGATCCCCGATCTGCTCGCGCTCTGCCGTGGGTTGTTGCGCGACGCTCGGGTGCCGCTCGGCTCGAAGTTGCTCGTCGGCGGAGCGCTCGTGTGGGTGCTCTCCCCGATCGATCTCGTGCCCGAGTTCATCCCGGTGCTCGGTCCGCTCGACGACGTGATCGTCCTGGGGCTCGTGCTGCGGCACCTGGTCAAACGTGCGGGCCACGACGTGGTGGCGGACCACTGGCGCGGCGACCCGAGGGTGCTGCGGGTGGCGTTGCGGATCGCGGGCGTCGAGCGCTCGTCGCCCGCTTGAGGCCGCACACGTACCGACGAGGTCGGGGCCACGACCGTGCCTGACGGTCCCTCGGTCGCCGGCCTCTGCCCGACGACGACCGCCGGCAGTGCCTCACGTCGACGCGTGCTCGACGTGAGGAGCTGTCGGACGCCTCCCAGGGCAAGGGTAGGGTTGGAGCATGCCTGAAGAACCGGTCCCCGACGACCGACGGCTCGCGGTCGATCTGTTCGACGAGACCTGGGCGTTGCTGGAAACGCCTGATCGCACACCGGAGCAAGACGAGCGCATGATCCATGTCGCGCACGGCTCCCGGCTGCACTGGGAAGCTGTCGGCACGGCGGAGAACGTCGCCGTCGGCGACTGGCTGTGTTCCCGTGTCTACTCGGTGCTCGGTCGCCCGGAGGCGGCGATGTTCCATGCTCGCTGGTGCCTCGATCGAGCGGACGCGGAACCGCTGCCGCTCTGGGTACGAGCCGAAGCGAGAGAGGCGGTCGCCCGCGCCTTCGCGATCCAGGGCGATCCCGACCAGGCCCGGCGCTATGCGCACGAAGCGAGGGCGCTCAGCGACTCGATCGAGGACGCCGACGACTGCGACGTGGTTCGTGCCGACCTGGCGACGCTTCCACTCGACTGAGACCCCTCAGCCCCCAAGATCGCGTCCGGCCGCCCATCGGTCGAGCTCGGCCAACGCCTCGTCCCCGGGGATCGGGCCACGTTCCATGCGGAGCTCCATCAGGAACTGGAGCGCCTCACCGACCTTCGGACCCGGTTCGAGGCCGAGGTGGTCCATCACCTGCTTGCCGTCGAGAGGCGGGCGCAAGGCGTCGAGGTTCTCCTGCTCCGCGAGTCGCGCGATGCGCTCCTCGAGGTCGTCCTGCAAGGCCTGGAACTTCGCCGCTCGACGTTCGTTGCGCGTCGTCACATCGGCGCGCGTGAGCTGGTTCAGCTTGTCGAGCAGCGGGCCGGCGTCGCGCACGTACCGCCGCACCGCCGCATCGCTCCATCCCTCGCCGTACCCGTGGAACCGCAGGTGCATCTCGACGAGCGTGCGCACGTCTTCGATCACGTGATTCGGGTAGCGCAGCTCTCGCAGGCGCTTCTCGGCCATGCGCGCGCCGACGACCTCGTGGTGGTGGAACTGCACCCCCTCCGGAGTGATCTGGCGGGTCGACGGCTTGCCGACGTCGTGCAGTAGCGCAGCGAGCCGCAGCACCTCGTCGGGCTCGCAACGCTCGACCACCGCGTAGGTGTGGCGGAGCACGTCCTTGTGCTGGTGCACGGGGTCCTGCTCGAGCTCGAGCGCGGCCAGCTCCGGCAGGAACGTGTCGGCGAGCTTCGTTCCGACGAGCAGCGAGAGACCCTGGGTCGGGTTCGCACCGATCAGCATCTTGGTCAGCTCATCGCCGATGCGCTCGGCCGAGACGATCGACATGCGGGAGCACAGCGCCCCGATCGCAGCGACCACTCTCGGAGCGGGCTCGACTTCGAGCTGCGAGACGAACCGCGCAGCGCGCAACATGCGCAGCGGATCGTCGCCGAACGACACCTCGGGCTCGAGCGGTGTGTCGAGCACCTTGGCCGCGAGATGCCTCACGCCTCCGTGGGGGTCGATGAGCTGCCCGTCGGGAAGCTGCACGGCCATGGCGTTGATCGTGAAGTCACGGCGCGAGAGATCGGTCTGCACGTCGTCGCCGAACGTCACGGTCGGCTTGCGATGGTCCTCGACGTAGACCTCTTGTCGGAACGTCGTGATCTCGAGTCGCTCGCCGTCCTTCAATGCTCCGACCGTTCCGAACTTCACACCGACGAGGTACCGGCGCTCGGCCCAGCCGCGCAGCACGCGAGTCGTCTCGTCGGGGTGTGCGCTGGTCGCGAAGTCGAGATCGGTACCGGGCATGACGCGACCGAGCACCAGATCTCGAACGCTTCCGCCGACCAGGTAGAGCTCGTGGCCCGCGTCGGCGAAGCGCACGCCGAGCTCTCTGGCGATCTCGGGAACGTCGAGCGCGGTGCCGGAAGGGGTCATGGCGCGTGCGAGCTTACCCCTGGGTCAGCGCCCGGACCCCGAGTCACCCCCCGAAGACCCGCGCTACCGTGGAATCCGCGATGCCCACCTGGCTCGGATTCATCTGGACCTCGCCGAACACGCTCATCGGCCTCGTGCTCGGCCTGTTCACGTTCCAGCTGCCGGTCGTGCGCGACGGCGCGATCATCTTCGACAAGGCGCCGCGGGGCCTCACGTGGGTGATGCCCCGCCTCCATCGCACCGCCATGACCGTCGGCTTCGTGATCCTGTCGGCCGAGCCGGTCAGCGGGCGTCTGCTCACGCACGAGCGTTGGCACATCAGGCAGTTCTGCGCCTGGGGACCGCTGTTCATCCCCACGTACTTCCTGCTCGCGCTGGTGTTCGGGTACCGGCGTCACCCGATGGAGCTCCGTGCTCAGGTGGCCGCCGGGGAGCGCCCATCCGCTGGACGGGATCGGCCACCGACTCGCCTAGAAGGGTAGCCCCTCGGTCTCACTCAGCGGCGAACGGTCGAGCACCCCGCGCATCTGCAGGTCGAAGTCGTGCGGGTTCGTGGCCGCGCGACGCGCGTCTTCCTCGGTCACGAGACCTTCCTTCGTGAGCTGCACAAGCGACTGATCGAAGGTCTGCATGCCGTAGAACTCACCCTCGGCGATCACGTCGATGATCTGGTCGGTCGTCGCGGGATCAACGATGCGGTCGAACACACGTCCGGTGTTGATCAACACCTCGATGGCAGGAACCCGGCCCTTGCCGTCGGCCTTGGACACCAGCCGTTGCGACACGATGCCTCGCAGCGATCCGGCGAACGATGAGCGCACCTCGCGCTGCTGCTGAGGCGGGAACAGGTCGAGGATGCGGTTGATCGTCTCCATGCAATCGATGGTGTGCAGGGTCGAGATCACAAGATGGCCAGTCTCGGCAGCCTGGATGGCCGACATCGCGGACTCCGGGTCTCTGATCTCACCCACGAAGATCACGTCGGGGTCCTGGCGGATCACGTGACGCAACGCGTTCGCGTACGAGTCGGTGTCGAGGCCGATCTCGCGCTGTTGCACGATCGAGAGCATGTCGTCGTGCATCACCTCGATCGGATCCTCGATCGTGACGATGTGCGCCCGCCGGTGGCGGTTGATGTGACCGATCATCGAAGCGATCGTCGTGGTCTTGCCGGTGCCCGTCGGCCCCGTCACCAACACCAGCCCTCGCGCCGAGTCGGCGAGGCTTCCTATGACGCCCGGCAGTCGAAGTTCCTCGAACGTCGGGACCTCGCTGTGCACGCGCCTGATCGCCAGCCCGACCACCCCGCGCTGACGGAACACGTTCACCCGGAAGCGACCGACCCCAGGCAGCGTGTAGCCGAGGTCTGCCTCGTTGGTCTCGCCGAACTCACGCTTCTTGTGCTCGGACATCAACGACGTTGCGGCCATCTCGGTATCGGTCGAGGTGAGCACGTCGAACTCACCGGGCAGCAGCTCCCCGTCGACGCGAAGGAACGGCACGTTGCCGACCTTCAGATGCAAGTCGCTCGCACCGCGCTCGACGGTGTACCGCAGCAGGGCATTCACATCCATCGTCGGTGGCAGCCTCCGTTCAGCTCGCGACGGCCGCGAGCCACGTGGTTCCATCGGCCGTCACCCCGGCGCACCTGAGTGCGGCGGCTAGGATTCTGTCCGTGACCGACGACCCCACCTCCGAGGGCCGGCAACCGCCGAAGCGACGCCAGAAGAGGCGGCGTCGGAAGCCGCGTGCGGCCTCCAACGCCGACACGGCCTCCAACGCCGCAGCCGGGAAGACGGGGAACACGAGGAAGCCGGCGTCGGCGAAGAAGCGGTCGGCCACCAAGCGCCGAGCCTCCTCGCCGGTGCAGCGAGAGGTCTCGGCCGGCGGCGTCGTCTACCGGCGCGAGGGCGACGACATCGAGGTCGTGCTGGCGTCGCGACGCACCCGTCGTGGCGATCTCGCCTGGGGCCTCGCCAAGGGCGGGATCGAACCCGGCGAAACCCATGCGGACGCGGCCGTGCGCGAGGTATTGGAGGAAACGGGCTACACGGTCGACGTCGAGGCCTCGCTGGGCGACACGCGGTACTTCTACGTCTGGGAGAACACCCGTATCCGCAAGACCGTGCACTTCTTCCTGATGCGATGCACCGGCGGCGACCCCGCCGATCGCGACGACGAGATGGAAGAGATCCGCTGGTTCCCGCTCGAACGCGCGCTCAAACGCGCCGCCTACCGAGGGGAACGCGACGTGCTCGGACGCGCGGCCGAGATGTTGCGATGACGCCGCGGTGATGACTGCGACTCCGACCGTCACAGCGGGGGTCCTGCGATGACCCCGCTCGAGATCATGCTCGGCATCGTGATCGGGCTCATCTCGGGCATGCTGTCGGGCCTGTTCGGAGTCGGCGGCGGCATCGTGATGACGCCCGGGTTGCAGGTGATCCTGGGTGCCGCGCCGATCGTCGCCCTCGCCACGCCGCTGCCGGTGATCCTGCCGACGGCGCTCACGGGTGCCCTGACCTATCGACGGGCCGGCGAGCTCGACATGCGGGCCGCCGCGTGGATGATCGGGCCCGGCGTGCTCTCGGCGATCTTCGGCGCGCTGCTCACCGACGTCGTCGACACGCACTTCCTGCTCGTGGTCACCGCGATTCTGCTCGCCTATCAATCGGCGGGGA